>JAACEA010000035.1 GCA_009936695.1 Planctomycetia bacterium | reverse complement strand
GCACCGAGGATTCCGGCGTCTCCGCGGATGTTCGTCGCGAACGACTGCGAAGCGATCCCGAGATCCGCGACGCGGTCGACGCGGTCGAGGCGATGGCCCCGGCGATGGCGGAGGCTCGTGCATCGGCCATGGTGGAGGCGAAAGCGGAGTTCGCCGGCCTCACCGACGAGGAGATCCGTCACCGGGCGACCGAACAGCGACGCCGGAACCTGATCGGCGACCGGATGGGCGAACGATTCGGTGCGCTCGCGACCGATGGCTGGACGGGCACGTTCTGGGCCGCGGTGTTCATGTTCGTGACCATGACGATCGTCGCCGCCGGCGTCGGACGTGGCATCGAGGCCGCCTGTCGGGTGCTGATGCCGCTGCTCATCGTGACGATCATCGGGATGGTGCTGTTCGCCGCGACGCTTCCCGGGTTCTCGGAGGGCCTGTCCTTCGTCTTCAAGCCCGACGCCTCGGCCCTCAAGCCGTCCGGCGTGCTCGAAGCGCTGGGCCACGCGTTCTTCACGCTGTCCCTCGGCATGGGCGCCCTGATCACCTACGGCTCGTACCAGAAGCGCGGCACGCCGCTCTTCGGGCAGGCGGCATGGATCGCGGGACTCGACACCGGCATCGCCCTGCTCGCGTGCATGATGATGTTCCCGATCGTGTTCAGCTTCGGGCAGGACCCCGCCGCCGGACCGGGTCTGGTCTTCATCTCGATGCCGCTCGCCTTCGCGGAGATGGGGTCCGGGGGCATCCTTCTCGGCGCCGTGTTCTTCTTCCTGCTCTCGATCGCCGCCCTGACCAGCGCCATCTCGCTGCTGGAAGTCGCGGCGAGCTACTTCATCGACCGCTGGAACTGGTCGCGCCCGAAGGCCGCGATCATCATCGGCTCGACGATCTTCGCGGTCGGCGTGCTGGTCGCCTTCAGCATGTCGGAGGGCTTCCTCCTCGCGTCGTGGACCGCGGGCTTCGGCATGAGCCTCTTCGACACCTTCGACTTCATCGCGAGCAACTGGCTGCTCCCCGCGGGCGGCCTCCTGATCGCGATCTACGCCGGCTGGTTCCTGCCCGCCAAGGTCCGGAACAGCGAACTCGCCGGCCACGGTTCGGCGATGATCCTCGGCTGGCTGTTCCTGCTCCGCTTCGTCGCCCCCGGCATGGTCCTGCTCGTGCTCGCCCAGAAGATCGGGCTGTACGACGCCAACGAACTGCTTCACTCGATCTGGAACTGATCCCCACCCGCCGCTCCCCGCGGCCCGGAGTCTCCCTGCATGCAACCCTTTCTCGACGGCATGAACGAGTTCATCGGCGCGATCAACGGCGTCATCTGGGCCGACTGGGTCCTCTACGTCGTGCTCGGCGTCGGCGTGCTCTTCACGCTGTGGTCCGGTTTCTGCCAGTACCGGGCGCTGGTGCACGGCACCGCGGTGACCGCGGGCAAGTTCGACGACAAGGACGATCCGGGTGCGATCAACCACTTCCAGGCCCTGTCCGCGGCGCTGTCCGCGACGGTCGGGCTCGGCAACATCGGCGGCGTCGCGGTCGCCATCGCCCTCGGTGGACCGGGTGCGGTCTTCTGGATGTGGATGGTCGGCCTGGCCGGCATGGCCCTCAAGACCACCTCGGTCACCCTGTCGATGCTCTATCGGGACGTGAGCGACCCGGACAACCCCAAGGGTGGTCCGATGTACGTCGCGAAGCGGGCCTTCGCGGACTGGGGCCTCGCGCCGCTCGGCATGGCCGTCGGCGTCATCTTCTGCATCACCCTGCTGATCTCGGCGATCACCGGCGGAAACATGTTCCAGGCCTGGAACGTCGGTATCCAGACCGAAGAGGCCCTCGGGATTCCGGCGATCGGGGTGGGGATCATCCTCGCCATCGTGGTCGGTGCGGTGATCATCGGCGGCATCAAGCGGATCGGCCACGTCGCGGGCATTCTCGTCCCGTTCATGTGCGTGCTCTACCTGCTGGCCGGCGGCATCGTCCTGCTCATGAACATCGGGACGATTCCCTCCATCTTCGGCCTGATCATCAAGAGCGCCTTCAACCCGACCGATGCCGCGGGTGCGTTCATCGGCGGCACGGCCGGATACGCGTTCCTCTGGGGCATGAAGCGAGCCCTGTTCTCGAGCGAAGCCGGACAGGGCTCGTCTCCGATCGCTCACAGCGCGGCGAAGACCAAGGAACCCGTGCGCGAAGCGGTCGTCGCGGGTCTCGAGCCGTTCATCGACACGATCATCGTGTGCACCCTGACCGCCCTGGTCATCCTCTCCACCGGCGCCTGGGACCGTGGGGCCACCGGCGAAGCGACGCTCGCTTCGACGCCGGCGGTCACCCAGTCCGACGCGGCCTGGAACGTCGGCGCGTTCGGCGACGCGGATCCGGACGACGACGACACGGAGACGTGGTACGTCCCGCTCCCCTCGAAGCACAAGGCGGCGAAGGCGACCACCGGAAAGGACTGGGGAACCGGCGACACCGTCTTCATGATCGCCGAGACCGACCAGCTCGACGATGACACCGGTTCCAGACGGGTCCGGGTCTACGGCGAGGTCGACGAACTCGAGAACGGCGGCTTCGTCGCGATCTTCGAGGCCGGCGCCATCCCCGGCGACGCTCCGCCCACCTTCATCGACAACGAGATGTACAAGGACTATCCGGGGGCGACGCTCACCGCCCATGCCTTCGACCGGGCGATCCCGGGACTGGGCACCTGGTTGATTCTCATCGCCTCCTGGCTCTTCGCCATCTCGACCATGATCTCCTGGAGCTACTACGGCGAACAGGGCATGGTCTTCATGCTCGGCAAGGGAAGCGTGCTTCCGTACAAGCTCTTCTACTGCCTGATGATCATCGTCTCCACGCTCCCGATCATCACCAGCGACAAGGAGCTCGACAACCTCACCGCCCTCGGCACCGGCGTCATGCTCTGGGCCAACATTCCGATCATGCTGATCTTCGGCGGCATCGCGATGAAGGCGTATCACGACTACGGCCGTCGACTCCGATCCGGCGAGTTCCACGCCAACGCAGCCCGTTCCTTCAAGGACATGACCGAGGAATGAACGGATCGGATCCGCGTCATGACGACGCGACGCTGGTGACCATCGCCGCCGCGACCGTGGCCGACGCCGCGGTCGCGGCGTTGCGCGCCGCGGCCGACGAACGGGATCTCGCCCAGGACGTTCGCGGGATCGACAGCCTGCCCGAGCGCGAGATCCAGCCGGTGCTCGCGACGGGCTTCGAGGTGGCGGGTCTTCATCCGCTTCGCGAAGTGCGATTCCCCCAGCGTGCCGGTGAACCCGTCCGCAGTGTCGGAACCCGCTGCGATTTCGTGCTTCGCACCATCGACGCCCCGCTCGATCTCGGCGACGACGTCGATGCGGAGGATGACGAACCGGACGAAGGCCCCGGCCTGTTCGCGGAACTGGATCCGGAACCCGACGCACCTCCGGACGCGATGGATCCCGAATCGGCGTTCTGGCTGGAAGTCAAGACGGGCGCCGCGTGCCGCGACCTCGGGGATGCGGGTGATCTCTCGACCCTTCCCAAGCGAACGACCGTCGACCTCGCGCGACTGGCCCATGCCGGGGGGATTCGTCATGCCGCGGTGCTGGTCGTCGCCTTCGGACCGGACGAGAAGACCCTCGCCCATGACGCCCACGCCCTCGATCGCCATGCGGCCGAACAGGGACTTCCCACGCTCGGCGCGATCGTACGCACGTTTCCCCTCACGGACCGCCACGGCAATGCCGCCGGCCTCGTCGCCTTGATCCCCGTCGGCCGGGCCTGAGCGGCTCAAGTCCGCGAGTCGAGCCTGTCGAGCATCACCGCCGCCGCTTCGGTCGCCGGATCGTGTCCGTCGAACATCGCCCGGACCCGTTCGAGACGACCCCGCATCGCGGCCAGCGCCGCGGGGTCCTCGAGCAGCGGCAGCGCGGCCTCGATGATCGGCTTCGCTCCGAGGGACTGGACGTAGGGCACGAACTCCGGCACCACCTCCTCGCCCGCCACGATGTTCGGCAGGAGCTTGAAGGGAATCCGGAGCATGGTGCCCGACACCAGGGTCTGCCACCGCGGGATGGCGTAGCTGCCGATCATCGGACACGCCTGCTTCGTCAGGTCGAGACTCACCGTGCCACTGGTCGCGAGGGCGAGGTCCGCCCACGAGATCGCCGCGTCGAGCACGTCGAGCTTCACGACCAGGCCCGCCGGAAGCGGGTCGACCAGCTCACGGACCTGCGCCGCGATTCGGTCGTTTGCGGCGAGGACCACGGCCGTCGCCGCCGGATGTCGTTCCCGGATCGCGGCGAACGCCGCGAACTGGTGCCGGAGGTTCCCCTTGATCTCGCCGCTCCGGCTCCCCGGCAGGATGAGGATCCTCGGACCCCCCGAGGGAAGATCGCGTCGTTCCGCCTCGAGGGCGGACTCGTCGAGCGGGCGGGCCAGCACCGGGTGACCGATGAAGGTCGCGTCCACGTCGTGCCGTGCGAACCACTCCGGCTCGAACGGCAGGTTGCAGAGCACGTGGTCGCTCCATCGCTGGAGCTTGCGTACCCGCCAGTGCCCCCAGGCCCAGACCTTCGGCGCGATCAGGTGGACCGTCGTCGCCCCTCGTTTCCGAAGCCGCTTGCAGATCGGGAAGTTGGCCGAGGGGCTGTCGACCGGCACGTGCAGATCGACGGGGTTCTCGCCCGCCCAGCGGTCGATGCGATCGATGGTCCGTTTCATCTCGAAGACCTTGAGGAATCCCCCGAGCCCCATCACCCCGTCCTCGCTCGTCCGTTCCACGATCTCGGCCCCGGCCGCCTCCATCCGCGGGCCGCCCCACGCCACCACCCGCAGCGTCGGGTCCCGGTCCAGGAGGGACCTGACCACCGGCGCGGCCTGAATGTCCGCGCTCGGCTCGAAGGCGGTCATCAGGATCGTCCGCCTCGACGGCGACGAATGGGGATTCCCGGGCGACTGGGTCATCCGGCGCAGGATACCGGGATCCGCGATTCCTCCGCCGTCGGCCACGGCGGTTCGGTACCATCCCGGATTCTCCGCATTCCCCGGTACCGATCGAGGCGACTTCGTCCATGCTCAAGCGCACCCACCACTGCAACGAACTTCGAACCGCCCACGAGGGCGAGACCGCCACCCTCGCCGGCTGGGTCAACACCTACCGCGAGCACTCGAAGTCCCTGGTCTTCATCGATCTCCGGGACCGCCACGGACTGACTCAGGTGGTCTTCGACCTCGCCGACTCCCCCGCCGACATCGTCGACGTGGCCCAGGGACTTCGCCGCGAGGACGTCATCGCGATTCGCGGTCTGATCCGAAAGCGTGGCGGCGGGGCGAACCCCAAGCTCGACACCGGCGAGATCGAGGTCGTGGCCACCGAACTCGAGGTGCTCAACAAGGCGGAGACGCCGCCGATCCTGCCCGACGACCAGGAGGCCGAGAAGATGGGCGAGGAGGTCCGACTCCGGAACCGCTACATCGATCTCCGCCGACCGAAGATGCAGCGCATCCTCGAGACCCGCTCCAGGATCGCGCAGTTCACCCGCGCCTACTTCCACCAGCGCGACTTCCTCGAGATCGAGACGCCGCTGCTCATCAAGTCCACCCCGGAAGGCGCCCGCGACTTCGTGGTGCCGAGCCGGCTGGAAGCCGGTTCGTGGTACGCGCTGCCGCAGAGTCCGCAGCTCTTCAAGCAGATCCTCATGATCGCCGGCTGCGACCGGTACATCCAGATCCCGAAGTGCCTTCGGGACGAGGACCCGCGGGCCGACCGGCAGGCGGAGTTCACCCAGATCGACCTCGAGATGAGCTTCATCGACCAGGAGGACGTGCTCGACACCATGGGTGGTTTCGCGACCGAACTCTGGAAGGAGACGCTGGGCGTCGACATCGGCGAGATCCCGCGGATGACCTGGCACGAGGCGATGGAGACCTACGGCATCGACCGACCGGACCTCCGCTTCGGGCTCGAGATCTCTGACATCAGCGACCTCGCGGCGAAGACCGACTTCAAGGTCTTCACCGGCGCGATGGAGAAGACCAGCCCGATGGGTTCCGGCGTGGTCAAGGCGTTCCGGGTCCCCGGCGGCGTCGAGAAGCTCACCCGCAAGATGACCGACGGATACTCCGAATGGGTGAAGACCTTCGGGGCCGGCGGCGTGCCGACCACCAAGTGCACCGGCGACGGCTTCGAGTCGGGTGTCGGCCGCTTCGTCGAGCCGATCGCCGCGGAGCTCATCGAGCGACTCGGCTGCGAGAAGGGCGACACCGTCTTCTTCGCCGCGGACACCTGGGAGGTCGCGACCCGCGCCATCGGTGAACTCCGGATCCGGATCGCCCGTGATCTCGACCTGATCGACCACGACGCCTGGAGATTCGTCTGGGTGGTGGACTTTCCGATGTTCGAACTCGACGAGGAATCGAACCGCTGGGTCGCCCTCCACCATCCCTTCACCGCGCCCAAGCCCGGGCAGGAGGGCCTGCTCGAGACCGACCCCGGCAAGTGCATCAGCGCCGGCTACGACCTCGTGGTGAACGGCAGCGAGATCGGCGGCGGTTCGATCAGAATCCACCGACCCGACGTCCAGCAGAAGGTCTTCGACCTGATCGGCCTGAGCCCCGACGAGGCGGAGGCGAAGTTCGGCTTCCTGCTGCGGGCCCTGAAGCACGGCGCTCCGCCGCACGGCGGCATCGCCTTCGGACTCGATCGGCTCGTGATGCACATCGTCGGCACCGACAACATCCGCGACGTCATCGCGTTCCCGAAGACGCAGTCAGGGGGCGATCTCATGATCGACGCACCGTCCGCGATCGACGACGCCCAGCTCGTCGAGCTCAACGTCCGCTCGACGGTTCCGGCGCCGACGGCCTGAGCCGATCGATCACCGTCCGGCCGCGAGGTCCGATCACGCCGGCAGCGGCGGCGGGTCGTCGTCGTCGGGCGCGAGTCTGGTGATGATCCGGGCTCCGACCGCGTCGCCCCAGACGTTCACCGTGGTGCGGCACATGTCGAGGATCCGGTCGACGCCGATGATCACGCCGATCGCCTCGAGCGGCAACGGCTGGATGCCGCGGCCCGCGAGGCTGGTGTTCACCGCCGTGACCACGATGACCATGGTCACCAGGCCCGCACTGGGAATGCCCGCGGCCCCCACCGCGGCGAGGGTCGCGGTGACCACCACGATCACCAGCTCCCCGACACCGAGCTCGATGCCCCAGAGCTGGAACATGAACACCACCGCGACCGCTTCGTAGAGGGCGGTCCCGTCCATGTTCACCGTCGCCCCCAGCGGCAGCACGAAGTTCGAGCTCCGCTTGCTGCATCCACCCTCGTCGATCGCGGTCTCGATGGTGACCGGAAGCGTGGCGGAACTGGAATCCGTGCCGAACGCGATCAGCAGCGCCTTCCGCATCTTGAAGAAGAACGCGTAGGGATTCGTGCGGGTGAAGATCATCAGGACCAGCGGCAGCGTGACGAAGGCATGGAGGGCCAGGCCCGCGAGCACCGTCAGCATGTAGGCCCCGAGCGGGCCGGCGATCGAGCCGAGTCCGATCTTCGCCACCGTGCCGGTCACCAGCATGAACACCCCGATCGGGGTGAGCCAGAGGATCCAGAGCACCAGCCGCATCACCCCGTCGAACAACGACTGGAAGACCGCGATCGCCGGGGCCCCCGCGGTCCCGCTCGCGGCGAGGGCGAGGCCGAGCAGCAGTGCGAAGACGATCACGCCCAGCGTGCGGCCGCCCGCGAGTTCCGCGAAGAAGTTCGTGGGGATGATCTGTTCGAGGATGTTCATCCACGCGCCCGCGAGCCCCTTCTCGTTCGCGGTGCCCATCGCGTTCCGCAGGCCGCTGTTGGTCTCGTACGCGGCGGCGCCGTCGTTCTGGAGGCTGGCGACCGCCTCCTCGGAGAGACCGACCCCGGGCGAGATCGCGGTGACCAGCACCGCCCCGAGAATGACCGCGGCGAGCATCGTGGAGAAGTAGTAGAGGAGCGTGCTGCCCCCGATCACCCCGAGCCGCGACGGATCACCGATCGAGGTCACCCCCACCACCACCGAGAGGAAGACCAGCGGCAGGACCAGCAGCATCAGCGGACGGACGAGAATCAGCTTGCCGACGTCCATCCACTGGTTGCCGACCGCGGTCGGATCCGAGGCGGCACCGTGGAGCCACTGCCCGAGAATCACCCCGGCGACGAGGCCGACCAGGATGAACGTGGTGATGAGTTTGTCTCTGCGCATGCGGAGAGGGTACGGAAATCACGGCGACCGCGGGGCGTTTCCGTGATCAACGGTCCGCGATCAGTGTCCGGCGAGCCATCGTTCCGCGTCGATCGCGGCTCGACATCCCATGCCGGCCG
The DNA here is from genome assembly GCA_009936695.1 of Planctomycetia bacterium. GTDB lineage: Bacteria > Planctomycetota > Phycisphaerae > Phycisphaerales > SM1A02 > UBA12014. The sequence continues at coordinate 881 of JAACEA010000035.1, read as the reverse complement.
CCGTGATCGCCTGCCGGTACACGTGATCCGCGACGTCGCCCGCCGCGAAGACCCCCTCGAGGTTCGTCGCGCTGGATCCGCCGTCCGGAAGGGCGACGTATCCGCTCTCGTCGAAGGCGATGCCGCTCTCCTCGAGAAAGGCGGTGGCGGGCGAGTGGCCGATCGCCACGAACAGCCCGCTCACCGGCAGTTCGCTCCGGTCGCCGGTGACGGTGTCCTCGAGCACGAGGCCGGTGATGAAGTCGTCCCCCAGCACGTCGACGACCTGGCTGTTCCAGTGCATCTGCACGTTGTCCGCGGAGAGCACCCGCTCCTGCATCGTCTTCGAGGCCCGGAGGGCGTCGCGGCGATGGATGATGTGGACGGTCGAGGCGAACTTCGTGAGGTACGCGGCCTCCTCCATCGCGGTGTCCCCACCGCCGACGACCGCCAGCGGCTTGTCGCGAAACACGGGAAGCGCGCCGTCGCAGACCGCACAGGCCGAGACGCCGCCGCCGTTGGTCGCGAGTCGCAGCTCGTTGTCGAGCCCGATCCAGTTCGCGGTCGCACCGGTGGCGATGATCACCGACTTCGTCCGGACGATGTCGCCGTTGGACAGGTGGAGTTCCATCGGCGATTCGCCGAAACCGCACTTCTCCACGTCGGCGCCGAGCACCCGCGTCCCGAAGCGTTCGGCCTGCTTCTGGAACATCATCATCATTTCGGGACCGGTCACGCCGTCGGGAAAGCCGGGGTAGTTCTCGACCTCGGTGGTCAGCATCAGCTGTCCGCCCGGCAGCACCGGCGCCGGGTTCTGCTTCGGCACCCCCACGATGCACAGCGGTTCGAGATTCGCCCGCGCGGCGTAGATCGCCGCGGTCCATCCCGCCGGCCCGGATCCG
>JAACEA010000341.1 GCA_009936695.1 Planctomycetia bacterium | reverse complement strand
TGGGAAGGTCGGGGTGGTTCTCGAATCCGCCACGCTCCAGCGCGAGTTCGATCCTCGAGATGTAGCCCGCCCCGCGGTCGCGGTCACCGACCTCCTCGTGCGAGGCGACCTCCGCAGCCTGCCGCAGCAGGACCCCGTCCGCCCCGCGAAGATCGACGAACATGCCGTCACCGCTTCGATCGCGTTGCAGAAGTTCGTCCGCGATGTCGAGAAAACGTCTTCCGAACTCACCGCGCTCGTCCGCCTCCACTTCGCGGAAGCGTCGATAGATCGCCTGGGCGGCCCGGCGTCGAGCGATCTCCCAGGTCGGATGGTCCGGCGGAATCGCGAGCAGGGTGTCGATGTCGCCGGCGGAGGGGTCCTCCTCGCCGGTGATCCGTCGAACCACCAGCGACGGCGCGCGATCGTCGGCGGGGTAGGTGTCGAGGAATCGTTCGATGATCGCGTCGCGACGGGTCTGCGCATCCGCGGCCTCCGCACCCCCCGCCGCCACCAGTCGATCGAGCGACACGATCGCGCCCCACATCGCGTCCGCCCGTCGCACGCCGCCGATTCCGTCCGCGGCGGCCTCGAAGGCGTCCGCGGCATCGGCGGCCCGGTCGAGTTCGAGCAGGCTCCAGCCCGTCAGCGTGAGACACGCCGCCCGCGCCTCGGGGAATCGGACCGCATCGTCCTCCCCGCCGGCGGCGGCGAGTTCGGCGACCGCGAGCGCGAACTCCGCCGCGGCCTCGCCCGCCCGCCCCGCGGCCTTGGCATCGACCGCGGTGCGATAGTGCCCGACGCCCCGGACGTACCGGAAGGCGAATCCGTCGCGGCCCACCGCCTCGAGTCCGTACCTTTCCACCAGGTCGACGACCTGGGCCAGTTCGCTCCGCGCCGCCAGCGTGGCCAGGGCGAGCTCCGCAAGCCGACTGGCCTGCGGCGCGAGTCCCGAGGTCGTCTCCTCCGCCCCCCGAAGTCCGCCGACCGCGGCCAACCGGAGCCACGCGGTGGGCAGGGCCTCGGGATTCGATCCGCCGTCGGCCGCTTCGATCATCGACCGAAGCAGGGTCTCGGCGGTCTCGAAGGCGCCGGCGTCGATCGCCGAGGCGAGTCGCCAGCCGGGCGTCGCCTGCAGGATGCCCGGGTGGGTCCGCGGCAGTTCCAGTCGCGCAAACCACGGGCCCGCCCCGAGGTGGGAGACCAGTTCCGCGCTGCTCATCGCCATCCCGAGGATCGCACTCGCGAAGTACTCGAATTCCTGGCGGTCGACGGAGACGTCGTCCGGACCCGGCACCACCTCGTCGCCGTCCAGCACGCGACCGAAGGCGAGTTGGGCGCGATCGAGCCGGCTCCGGTCGTCGAACGCCCGGCCCGCGTAGTAGAGGGACCACCCCTCGAGCAGGGATGCGGCGACGAGCATCCTCCGGGCCGCAGTGATCTCCTCGTCGAGTCTCACCACACGCATCCCTCGGGCCCGGTCGAGCCCGCGATCGCGACGCTTGATCGTGTCCTCCAGCGATTCCCGAAGCCCGACGAGATCCCGCGCGAGCTCGTCGAGTTCGCGTTCCGCGGCGACGGTCTCCGCCGGCTCGGCGAGATCCACGCGACCTCGTTCGATCGTCCCGGACGCGGCCTGGTATCGGGTCCGCAGCAGGGCCAGCCGCAGCGCTTCGGCATCCTCGATCGAATCGTCGGCGAGCAGTCGTCGGGCCTTCGCCACCAGGACCGCGCGGGCCTCGTCGTCGGTGCTTCGTTCGATCAGCGAGGCGTAGACGCCGGCGAGCCGGGACGCGGTGCGGGCTCGCAGTGCGGGATCGTCCACCGCCTCGGCCCGCGCCTGCTCCAGATGGATCTGGAGGAGTTCGTACATCCCCCGCGCCTCGAGCCACGAGGCGGCGCGATCCTGCGCGGTCGCCGCTCGATCGAAGCACGCGAGGAGGGAACAGGAGAGCAGCGCCGCGAGGATCGGCTCAATCCGTGGCCGGGACATACGTCACCTCCTCGAACCCCGCATCGCGGCCGCACTGGATCGCCATCGCCGCATCCCCGACCGACGGTCCGTCCGTCACCCGGATGAACAGCCCCGGATCCTTGGGAAGCTCCTCGAGCGCCGCGACCAGCGCCGCGCGGTCCGTGAAATCGCGGGCTCCGATGCGGAAGACCACCCCGGAATCGGCCATCAGCACCTCGACCACCTGGGGCTCGAAATCCTGCGTCTCTCCTCCGCTCGCGTCGCGCTCGAGCTGGAGATTCGGGGTCAGTCGATCCTCGCGCTGCGTCACCACCGTGGTGATCAGGAAGTAGGCCAGCAGCAGGAACACCACGTCGATCATCGACGACAGCGAGAGCGCCATGCGTCGGTCGGACTGGTGATGTCGAGGAACGATCCGCAAGATTCAGCCTCCGGGCGCCGTGGCGATTCGAACCGCGGGAACGCCCGCGGCCTGCAGCATTTCGAGCACGCGATTCAACCTCGCGGCCGGTGCGTTCCGATCCGCCCGCACCAGCGGTCGAAGCCGTGCGAGGTCGTCGCCCCGGTGATCGATCACGAGCTCCTCCGCGAGCACCGCGAACGACGCGTCGCCGAGGATCTCGCCGGCGATCTCGATCGATCCATCCGCGAGCACGTTCACGATGATCCCCGCCTCCTCGGCGGTCTCGACCTGCTCGCCCGCCTCCTCCGGGAGATCCATCTCCGCACGGGAGAACTGGGCGAGCTGCGCCGTGGTCAGGAAGAAGATCAACAACTGGAAGACGATGTCGATCATCGGCGTCATGTCGACGGGCAGAAGTCTCGATTTCCGACGACGGGCGTCGAACCTCATGCGTTGCCCCCGGTTCCGCCGACCGCGCGAGGCATGCCGCCGGGCATGCCGCCGGCCGCCCCACCGGCACCCGAGGACTCGAGCAGCAGCACCATGCGATCGAGTTCCTGGCCCGCCTCCGCCCCGATGGCGTCGATCCGGTTGCGGAACACCGTGAAGAGCGTGACGCTGGGAATCGCGACGATGAGCCCCTGCATGGTGGTGATCAGGGCGAGGGAGATATTCCCGGCCAGCGCCTCGTAGTAGTTCGCGTCCGCGACCGCGCTGGCGGCCACGCTATCGAACGCGCCGATCATCCCCTGCACCGTTCCGAGCAGTCCCAGCAGCGGCGCGACGGTGCCGATGATGCCGAGACCGTCGGTCGCCCGGTAGAGACGAGCCGCCTGTTCAGCACCCGCCTCCTCGATCGCCTGCTTGATCTCGAAGGCGCCGAACGGGGAACGCAGGTACCGGGTGAGTCCGGGGGCGAGGATCCGCGTCAGGAAGGAGTCGTTGTCCGCGAGCGAGCAGTACTCGAGTGCGGCATCGGCGCGACCCGCCGCGAGCAGGTCGCGGATCGACTGGACCTGCACCGCGGGAAGCAGCGTGGTGCGGCGGATCTGGACCGCGTGGATCACCACCAGCGTGAGTGCGACCACGCTGAGGGCGACGATGATCCAGCCGATGAAGCCACCGCCGGAGATGTAGGTGAGCAGGCTCGGACCGAGCCCGCCCCCATCGGAGCCGGGAGCCTGGGCGAACATGCGAAGGGTGGGATTCACGGGAGGTTCTCCGGGAGCGCGTCATCGGCACGCTCGGCGATCAGGAACGATTCGAGGATGGCGGCCGATTCCGATCGGCCGAGGTCCCGGAGCGCCGCCGCCGCGAGTCGGAGCGACGCGCGACGAAGGACCGGGGGTGCGGAAGACTCGAGCGCGATCACTTCGACGAGGTCGAGCACGCCGCGCATGCGAATTTCGGGGTCGGTTTCGCGGGCGAGCGTCCCACGGCCGGCGAAGAAGCGGATCCACGCGGTCTTCCAGACGGGGGCGTCCGCGGCGGCGGCGAGCAGGGTTCGACGCGTCCGTTCCCGCCGGCCGGCGTCTTCCGCATCGAGTTCGGTGAGTCGAAGGAGGAATCGCTCGCCGTCGGAGAGATCCTGACCGGACTCGTCGGGTGGTCCCGTTCCTTCCAGCAGCCGGACGAAGAGGGTGCGGCGGATCGCGGCCCTCGCGTCGGGGGCGGGCACCCGCCGGAACCAGTCGAGCATCCGGGAGCGATCAGCGTCCTCCCCCACCGGAGGCACCGAAGCGACCAGCCCGGTGTCCGGATCGATCAGAACCGCACCGCGGGGAAACCGCGACGGTTCGACCAGACCGGGGGAGAATTCCGAGACCAGCACCGCCTCGCCCAGCGCCGGCGAGGTGTCGCCGGCCGCGATCGCGGCACGAACCACGCCCTCGAGCGCGATCCCACCGAGCTCGGAGGTCGGCAGGACCCCGGCGGCGAACGCCGACTCGAAGGCGGCCCGCGCGAGCACCGCGTCACCGCGGTTCAGTCGGGTGCGGCCGCGCCAGACGAGCGTCCCCTTCTCGATGCCCCGGGCGATCCCCGCTTCCAGTCCACCGGCTTCGTCGAGATCGATCGACGCGACGCGATCCCACGGCACGAGCCGCTCGAACCGGAGTCCCTCCGAGCGCACCGTGGCCTGCACGCCGGCACCGGTGGCGGCCACCCGCTCCACGACCAGCGGCGCTGCGCCGTCGCGACGATGCAGTTCCCGATCGGCCGTCGCGCCAGAGGCGAGCGAGGCGGCGAGGACGATCGAAACCGTCGTGGCGAGGTTGGGACGGCGCGGCGTCACGGACGCATCCCCGTCGGCACGAACCGGAAGACCCCGTCGGATTCCGAGGCGATCCGCCGGAGCGGCTCGTGTCCCGCCTCGGTCCCGAACGCGATGCTGTTGATGACCGCCGCCCCGGACCGCTTGCCGTTTCGATTCCCGACCTCGGCGGGAACGCTGCCGGGGATCAGGCCGTCGGTGAGAAAGAAGATCACGTCGGGACGGACGTCGAGTTCGAACACGATCTCGAAGGCCGGCATCGGCTCGGTGCCGCCACCGGGCTGGAGTCCGTCGATCCACGCGTTGATCCGGGAGAGGTTCCCCCGACTCGCCCGGAGCCAGCCGTCCTGGAACGAGGGGACCACCGGATGGCTCGAGTAGAGCACGACCATGAACGCCGCGTAGTCGGGCAGTCGCTTGAGCGAACGTTTCAGTTCCGCCATCGCCGCGACCATCTTTCCATCCTGTCCCATGGAACCCGAGATGTCCACGATGTAGGCGAAGCGATTGCCGGTGGACTGGATGCCGAAGAAGCTGGCCCCCGCCCCGGCGCCCGAACCGAGTCCCGCACCGAGCCCCTCCCCGGTACTGCCCACCACCGTCGTCAATCCTCCACCGGTCGCCTCGAGTTCGAAGTCGGGGACCTCGGCGGTCAGCTCGGATTCGAGATTCATCGCCTCCTCGCCCGCGTCGGTCGCCAGTTCGGGACTGAGGAGATCCTCGCTCTCGGGCGCATCGAGCATGTCCTGCAACGTCTCGTCGGGCAGGATCGAGAGATCGAGGACGACCGCGGCGGGAACCGCGGCGGGCGGGAGTTCCCGATGCGTCGACCAGAGCCAGATCATGATCGCGAGATGAATCGGCAGCGAGACCGCGAGACCGAGCAGGAGCAGGTGGATGCGACGCTGCCGGAGCAGTCGACGTCGTTCCTCGACCAGGTCGCGTATCCGCTCCGCGAGCTGCGCAGGATCCACGTTCGAATCGGCGTTCGAAGCGGGCGGCGTCGCGGAGTTGGAGTCGTGTTCAGCCATCCTTGGTCACGCTCGTGGAACGGTCTCCATTATGGGCGGATTCCACGCCGACCGTGCGATGGATCTCGGAAACCCGATCGATCGAGTGGATTCCTCCCACTGACCATACGTCGGGACATTCGCGATTCGGTCCACCAAACCGGAAAGTCGGGGTGTCGGTTCGGTTGACCCCGACCGCCGTTGGAGGGGACAATCGAAGCTCGTCCCACCCGCAACCGCCGGAGCGTCCCCCATGTCCGCCACCCCGAGCCGCGTCATTCTCAAGATCAGCGGGGAGAGCTTCGCCGAGGCCGGCCAGCTCGGCATCGGCTCCGACCAGCTGACCCACATCGCGACCGAGATCGCCGCCGCCAGTCGATTCGGGGTCCAGATCGCGGTGGTCTGCGGCGGAGGCAACATCATTCGTGGGGCGACGCTCGCCAAGGACGGCACGATCGACCAGTCGACCGCCGACTACATGGGCATGCTGGGCACCGTCATCAACGGCGTGGCCCTCAAGGAGGCCC
>JAACEA010000340.1 GCA_009936695.1 Planctomycetia bacterium | reverse complement strand
GTTGGTGCCGAGGGCGATCGCGGACAGCCCGCAGACCGCGGCATCGGCGAAGAACTGCCGGGTCTTGTCCTTGACCGCCTCGGAGGGCGTTCCGTGGCCTTCCCGCATGAATCGAATCGCGAACTCGGCGATGCCGAGGGCCTGGTTGGTGTCCCGGGCGAGGAGAGTCGAGGTGGCGGGATCGGCGGTGGCGGTCATCGAGGGGCTCCGTGGAATGGTCTGCAGGGAATCGACCACTCTACCGGACCGGCGTCTCATCCTCCACCGTTCGGAGGCGTTCCGACCCGATCGATCGGGCATTTTCCGTACAGGACCGCGCCATCCGGGACGTCGCCCTCGGGAAGGTCGAACCCGTACCGTCGATAGAGCCTGCGGGCGACGTGATTGTCGCCCGCGACCTCGAGGGTGAGATCGCAGCAACCGAGGGCCCGCCCCCGGTCGGCGCACGCGTCGAGCATCCGTCGGCCGAGTCCACGCCCGCGGTGTTCCGCCGCGATGTAGAGGTCATGGATGTTGATGCGTTCGCAGGCCCGGAACGACGCGATGATCCGCTGGGCGATCAGCATGCCGATCGGTCGTCGTCGATCGGGCTCGATCACCTCGGCAAGCAGCACGAACGCGGCGGCCCGTCCGAGGAACGGGGCGACGGTGTCCCGGACCGTGGGTGTCAGTTCGACCTCCGACACGTCCGCGAAGGCTTCGACGAGTCGTCTCACCGCGTCAAGATCGTCGGCGTCGTCGAAATCGGCCTCACGGATCCGGATGTCCTGCGGTGTTTCTGGCATCGGTGCACGATACCGGCTGGGGTTGACTCGTCGTGCGCGAGTCGTCAGGACGAGACGTGGAGCCGGGTGCCGCATTCCGGACACGCATCACCTTCGGTCGCGGCACAGTCGTAGCCGCAACGAAGACAGATCGGCGTGCGCTGATCGGCGGCGGCGGCCGCGATGCCCGCCCGGATCCGACCCCGGATCCTGGTGATGGTCCAGAAGTGCCAGAGCAGGGTGGTCGTCGCGACGAGCGTCGCGATGACGAGCATCGAGACCGTGGTCGGCAGATCGCGATACACCGCATCGTGCCCGAGCCAGATGAGGATCACCGTCGTGATGACGCCGCGACTGGCGTTGTAGCTCCACAGCCGCAAGGGTCCCGGCGCATCGGCGGCGGCGAGCATCTCGGTCCGCACCGACGGTGGGAGCGAGGCGACTTCAGGGATCTTCTCGATGGTCGGAGGGATGCTGAACGGCATGGCCGTCGGCAGCATACGCCGAGAGATGCCGGCGAATTCAACGGTGTGGCCGGTGTTTCGAAAAGTCGGAGCGGCCGGGGCCTTGTTGCGACCGGTTCGCAAGACGCTCGCTCGGCCGGGCTCGGGCAGACTCAGCCGAGGATGTCTTCAAGCAGCTCGACGACGCCCTTGCCTTCGGTCGCGATGGTCTCGTGGACGCGACGGCCTTCCGCGATGTCGAGGAGTTCGCGCACCAGTTGATGCTCGCCGGCGTGGTCGGCCTTGTTGACGACGAACATGTCGGCGATCTCGAGAATGCCCGCCTTGTCCATCTGAACCGAATCCCCCATGCCCGGCACGACGACGACCGCGGTCCGATCGACGTGTTCGCGGATCGCGACGTCGTTCTGTCCGGCGCCGACCGTTTCGATGAGCAGGGTGTCCCATCCGGCGCCGCCGACCAGTTCGATGATGTCGGGCAGCGAGGCGTAGTCCTCGCCGACGATGGCGAGGCTGCGATAGAACACGGCGTCGTCGACCGCGTTGAAATCGACGCGGAGTCGATCTCCGAGCAGGGCGCCGCTGGAGATCGGGCTCATGGGATCGAAGGCGACCACGGCGACGCGTTCGCCACGTCGGACCGCTTCGTTCGCCATCGCCGCGACCAGGGTGCTCTTGCCGGCGCCGGGGGCGCCGGTCAGGCCGATCACCCGCTTGGGACGCGATCGCGGCGCGTCCTTCGGCGGGGTGCCGGCGTGAGCGAGGCTCAGGATCCGGGCGAGCGAGGCGGACCCGTTCTCGAAGTCCGGCGCGGTGTAGGGGACCACCGAGTTTCGAACGCTCGTGACGATCTCGTCCATGCTGGTCCCGGTGTGGAACACGTCGTTGACACCCGCCTCCTTCAGGGTCGCGACATCCTCCTGCGGGATGATGCCACCCACGTTGACGGTCAGCTTCGGTCGACCGACCGCCTCGAGTTCCGAGAGCAGGTTGGGGACGAGCACGAGGTGGGAATTGCTCATCATGGAGCAGGCGATGCAGTCCACGTCCTCGTCGCGGGCGCCGATCGCGAGGCTTCGCGGCGTCTGCCAGAGCCCCGAGTAGATCACGTGGATGCCGCTGTCCCGCATCAGTCGGGCGATCAGCTTCACGCCACGATCATGACCGTCCAATCCCATCTTGCCCAGCAGCACGCGGGGTCGGTGGGGGAGATCGCCGCAGCGGTCGATCTTCTCGATGGCGGTGGTCGGCTCGGAGGTGGCACGCATGATCGAGATCCGGCGGGGACAGGAGACCGAGCCTCCACGGGTGGAGGCGTTTCGGATGGGACATGATACGAAACGAAACGAGCCCGAGCGGAAACCGGTTCGGGTCGGCGCGGCGTGTGGATCGGAGACGCCGTCTCGCGTTCGGGAGCGTCGGTCGCGGGGCGGTCAGGCGTCGGCCTGCTTCTCCGGCGGATCGTTCGGTGCCTCGGGATCGTTCGCGGAGGACGGGGCCTCGCCGTCCTCGGCATCCTGATCGTCCTCCGGCTCGTCGTCCTTGATCGGCTTGGCCTCGTCGGTCCAGGCATCCGGATGGAAACGATGGGCCAGCGACCCGACGATCAGGTAGACGTTCTCGTATTCGTAGTCGTCGAGGACGATCGGTTCGATCCGGCCCTCGACTCCGACTCGGGCGATCGACTTCTTCATCCAGATGGACATGTCGATGTCGGTGATCTGGTCGGCGGGGAAGGAGCCATCGGGGGTGACCAGGGTGCCGTCGTCTTCGAGTCGCCACGATCTGCCCCGTCGGCTGAAGAGCTTCCAGACGAACCAGGGCGTGCCGAGAATGCCGGTGCCGACGAAGTAGACCCAGAAGTTGACCCAGCGGTCGTAGCTGGCCGGCGGTTCCGGCGCCGTGTTCTCGAAGTCGACTTCGATGGTCTTCTTGAGTTCCTTGTACTCCTCCTTCTCCTCGTCGGTCAGCGGCGGGGGTGGACCGGTGAGATCCGCATCCCGCATCGCGACCCGCATCTCCTCGAGCGTCTCGGACTCGGTCTCGGTGATGGTGCCGTCGGCCTTCTTCGCGAGCAAGGTCCAGAGGACGCCTCGCATCTCCAGTTCGGCGCGTCGGACGTTCAGTTCCTCGTAGGTCGCGACCGCCTTCTCCTGGTCCGGAATCGTGACCCAGTAGTCGTACGCCCCCCAGGCGCCAAGGCCGCCGCAGAGCACGATGTAAAGCACGTTCCAGAAGATGAAACTGCGCTTGATCGAGGTTTGAATCGCCATCGAATGCCCTTCGTGCGGATCGATCTGGGGGGCGGAAGCGTCTCCGCCGGTGGTTCAGACAGTATCGCGGATCCGTGTGGTCATCGACCGATCGAGGTCATCCCGACATCGAAGATCCGGAACTGGTCGACCTTCGGCCGCCAGGAGGCGACGAGCTCGAGATGGAGCGGGTCCTCCAGATAGGCCTGAAGCCCATCCTCATCGTCGAAACCCACACAGAGGCCCACCTCGTAGGCGTCGTCGACGGCGTCCCGCCCGGTATCGACCGGGACGCCCACCCACCAGGTACGAACGCTCTCGATCGGAGGCAGGAGCCGGTGGCAGTCTTCGATCAGGGCCTGGGCGTCACTGGGTGATGCGAGGGTTATCAGGACCACGTGGTTGATCGTGGCCTGGTGGCGTGACTTGGTCTCGGCGGGGTTCCCGGTCGAGGTGCACCCCGAGAAGACCGAGGTGGCCATCATCGAAGCAAGGAGCATGCACTTGAGTGGGTGGATCATCGGGGGCTCCGGGCGGATGGGTGATCAGGAGTTCGGTGTTCGCTCGCCGGCGGTCACCGAGAACCCGAGTCGGTTCGATGCCGGTGGCGTCGGGCAGGTCGCGAAGTCCGTGAAGGCGCACGGGGGATTGAACGAGCGATTGAAATCGAGCTGGGTTCGTCCATCCGCATCCGGGCCCGGCACCATCAGGAACCGCCCGCCGCCGTAGGTGGAATCGCGATTGGTCGCATCGCCGAACACGACGAACAGGTCGTCACCGGCCTGTTCGGCGAGAAGTTCACAGGCTCGACCGTCGATCTCGAATCGAAGGGTCCCGGCGACCGCGTGCGTTTCGACGTGTCGGGTGACCAGGGTGATGGGAATCGAAGTGCCGGCCTCCGCGGGTTCGAACGATGCGGGAAGCACCCAGTCGGGGTCGAATTCGAATCGAGGAACGCCCTCGAATCCGGTCCGGGTCGGTGCGTGTCGATCGCGGATTCGAAGGGCGGCCCGATCGTGGCGGTGGATGTGCGTGACGTGCAGGTCGCCGACCCGGAGTACCGGGGGCGAGCCGGTACGGTCGTCCTCGAGACGCACCTCGGCGTCGGGGGCGAGTGGTCGGTCGTCGAGCGTCGCCGCGACCGACGATGATGGCCGGAACCGGACCTCGCCGTGCTCGTCGAGCACGAACATGCCGGCGTCGGCGCCACCGGCGTTGGCGAGCACGATCCGGTGGGTACCCGGATCGCCGGCGTTCGAGAGGATCGTCCTGCCGGTGGGCAACCAGGCCAGTGCGACGAGGCTGAGCCAACCCTCGGGTGAACGG
>JAACEA010000339.1 GCA_009936695.1 Planctomycetia bacterium | reverse complement strand
GAGATCTTGAAGCCGTTGTACTTCGCAGCGTTGTGACTCGCGGTGACCTGGATACCGCCGGCGGCGTCCAGATGATTGATCGCGAAGTAGACCATCGGCGTGTCCACCAGGCCCACGTCGACGACACGGGCACCGGCGTCCCGCAGCCCCTCGACGAGGGCGTCGCGGAGCGTGACGGAACTCGATCTCATGTCCCGACCCACGACGATCGTCCGCCCCATGGGATCCAGCCGCCCCACCTCCGCGGCGGACGCGAGAAGATGCGTTGCGGCGGCGTATCCGACCTGCCAGGCGATCTTCTCGTTCAATGGCCGCGGGTAGACCGCCCGGACGTCGTAGGCCTTGAAGACTTTGCCGATCATGATTCGAGGTGATCCAGGGGTGCATTCAGGAGGAACGAGCGACGAGCCTACCGGAGACGTTTCGCGGACAATCCTCCCCGGGAGCCGCAAACACCCGCTTCTAGGCCGGGTTGGATGGAAACAAGGCGAAACCACCTCGTCTCGCCGCGGCCTCTCGACATTGCCCCGAGGGCCCGGTTCCGGTATCCTCGTCGTTTCTCCCGAACTTCGGCGTCATGCCGCCTTTCGGGGGAGTCGGCGCCCATGGCGAGCGTCGACCGACCCGTTCGGGTCACCCGCGAATCCGATCGTGGATCGGATCGCAAGACCGACTCGGAAGAAGCGCCCTCGCGCGATTCCCCGGGCCGCGGATCCGCGGCCTCGCCATCGGAACGGATCGCCGGTGTCGCTGCAGCAGCGTCCGCCATCGCGGACCGGAAGGAAGGCTCCCATGTCATTGGTGAAGGAACTCATTGAAGCGGGCATCCACTTCGGCCAGCGCCGAAGCAACTGGAACCCGAAGATGAAGCCGTACATCTTCGCGACTCGAAACCAGATCCACATCATCGACATCAAGGAGACCATCAAGGGCCTCCTGCTCGCACGGAAGCTGATCCAGAACGTCACCGCGCAGGGCAAGGACGTCGTCTTCGTGGGTACCAAGCGACAGGCCCAGGCCGCGATCGAGAAGTACTGCACCGACGTGAAGATGCCGTACGTCACCGAGCGATGGCTGGGCGGCACGCTGACGAACTTCCGGACCATCCGCGAGCGACTCAAGCGACTCGAGGAACTCGAGGCGCTGATCGAGTCCGGTGAGATCCGAAGCTACTCGAAGAAGATGGAATCCCAGCTTCTCCGCGAGCAGAAGAAGATCTTCCGGAACCTCAACGGCATCCGGTCCATGAACAACCTGCCCGGCGCGATGGTCGTGGTCGACGTGAACCGCGAACGAAACGCGCTGAACGAGGCCAAGAACCTCGGCATCCCGACCATCTGTCTCATCGACACCGACGGTGATCCGAACCTCGCCGACATCCCGATCCCCGGCAACGACGACTCGATGCGATCCATCGACGTCACCATCCGGGAACTCTGTGCCGCGATCGCCGAAGGCAAGGCCAAGCGGGCCCAGCTCGCGCAGGAGAAGGCCGAAGGCGGTGCCGATGACGAAGCGGCCGCCGGCGGTGGCCGACGACGCTCCAGCCGAAGCCAGTTCCGGGCCGACGAACCCGCCGCGCCGAGCGACGGCGAGTCCACCCCCGAAGCGAGCGTCGCGACCGAAGGTTGATCCCCCGTCGCGTCATGCGACGGACCCCGTATTCACCCGGGCCGGTCCAGGCAATGGGACCGGATGCCGGAACCCCGATCGGGTGATTCCCGATCCGAACACGCAAGGAAACGGAACGAACGATGTCCACCACCGACGTCAGCGCCAAGGACGTGATGGCTCTTCGCCAGAAGACCGGCCTGGGCATGATGGACTGCAAGAAAGCCCTGATCGCCGCCGGCGGCGATGCCGATGCGGCCGAGGCCGCCCTTCGGGAGAAGCTCAAGGGCAAGATGGACACCCGCGCCGACCGCGCCGCGGGTGAGGGCTGCATCTCGATCGCGATCGACGGCAGCAACGCCGCGATCATCGAACTGCGGGCCGAGACCGACTTCACCGCCCGGAACGACAGCTTCCGCGAGCTCGCGACCCAGATCGCGACCAACGCGCTGTCGGGCGCCGACGGTGACGTCACCCTCGACGACGCGATGACCAAGGCGCTCGACGAGGTTCGAATCACCACCGGCGAGAACATCTCGCTGGCCCGTGGCACGAAGATGAGCGGCGGCAGCTTCGGCTCCTACCTCCACCACGACTCGAAGCTCGGGGTCCTGCTCCAGTTCGAAGGCGAACTCTCCGAGGATCTCGCGACCGGCATCTGCCAGCACGTCGCGGCGAACGTCCCGACGCCCATGGCGGTCGACGAACACGGTCTGCCGGGCGACCTCGTCGCCCTCAAGGCCGGCGAAGCGAAGGCCGAAGCCGAGAACAGCGGCAAGCCGCCCGAGATCGCGGCCAAGATCGCCGAAGGCAAGATTCGGAAGTTCTTCGAGGAAGTGACCCTCGTCGGCCAGAAGTACGTCCGCGACGACAGCAAGCAGATCGGCTCGCTGCTCCCCAAGGGAACGACGTTGAAGAACTTCGTTCGCCTCCAGGTCGGCGGCGAGTGAGACTTCGGCGAGCCTGCTCGCCCTCCAGTAGTTCGATCACGGGACCCGGCCTCGCGGCCGGGTCCTTTTCTTCACCGCGACCCCGGGGCAGCGAGGCGGCACGTCGGCGAGATCGGCACCCGCGCGGTACGCGGTCGCATCCATCCGTTCGACACCGCCGTCAATCGGCGGAGGGGTCCGCCATCCTCTCCGCGATCGTTCCCGGCAGATCCTCGGTCGGCCCTTCGGGATCCGGTCGCCACCACCCCCGGAAGCTGGACGCCTCGCCTTTCGCGACGACCTCGATCTCGATGTCGCTGCTTCCGGCAGGCAGGATCAGCACCCCGGTCTCAAGGCTCCCGTCTCCGCCGATCGACGCGGTGTCGATCGGCTCGCCGCTGCGGAGGAACCTCACCTCGCAACTCCGGACATCGGCGCCGAGACTGGCGAACGTCGTCTCCCCGAGATCGATCGGCACCCGGTATCTCGCCGTGAAGGCACTCGCGGCGAACCCCTCGAGCGGTGGTCGCCCGGCCGACAGGTCGAACTCCACCCGCGGCACCACGCGGACCTGGGCCGCATCGGCCCCCTCGATCTCCAGCACGATCCGCCGAGCCCTGGCCTGAGCCACCCCCGGTTCGATCGTGAGCGGCGAGAATCGAGGGGGAGACGGCAGGTTCGACGCCCACCAACCGACCAGCACGCACGTGGCGAGGATCGCCACCACGGCAGTCACCCACTGGGTCGCCGAACCACGAGGCCCGACCGTCGGACGAGATCGTTCAAGAGGCAATGCTGATTCTCCACGAGCTTTCGACGCCGACATCCTAGGCATGATCCGCCGCCGATCGAAGCCGGATCTGACGCGGCTCAGCTGGCCACGACGAGCCGGCGAAACACCTCGAGACCGACCACCACCACGGCGGTCCAGCCGAGCCACCGCATGAGACGATAGGGATCCGTCGTCGGAGCCGCCGACTCGTCCTCCATCGGGCCGGGTCGGTATGCGTCGACGATCCGCCGGAGCGCCTCGACGTCGATGGCATCGAATCGCGAGGCGGCCTGCTCCAGATGGCCGCGGAGCGCCGTACGCGAGCAGTCGAGCGCGATCGCGGCGGCTCGTTCCTCCCATCCGAGCACGGACACCAGGATCCACGCCTCACGGATCCGGTCCCCGCCGGCGGGATCGGACTCCCGGTAGGCGAAGACGGCGAGCCGTCCGCCTCGGGTGTCGAAGGCGGGGTGGTTCCGGACCACCCGTGCGGTGTGCTCCGCGTCGACGCGGTTCATACCGAGCGCGAGCAAAAGGCGGCAGGTACGAACTTGCCCGGAATCCGGTGCCGAGGTGGACATGGCGTCCATCGTAGTCGGTGACCTGGCGCACGGGTCCGCGGCTACACTGCTCCGGCTCGCACGGATGCGGAGAACCCGGACCTTGAAGATCTCACGGCCACCTCGAACTCGAACCCGCGTCGCGATTCCCCTCATCGCCGCCGCGCTCGGCGTCGTACCCACGTCCGCCAGTCTCGCCCCCGCCGCCTCGGGGCCCGCCCCATCGAACACCACGACGATCACCGCCGCCGGGCAGGACACGCTCGCGACTCGCGTGAAGACCCTCGTCCAGAATGCCCGCCGAGGGGATCTGAAGGGCGCTGAAATCGCCGTCAGCATCCGAGCGTGCGACGAAGGCGGCGGACCGGGACGAGAGATCGTGGCCATCGACGCGGATCGTCCGATGCTTCCTGCGAGCAACATGAAGGTGGTGGCGAGCGGTGCCGCCCTGCATTCGCTCGGTCCGGACTTCCGCTTCGAGACCCGGGTGGAACGAATCCCCGGCGGGTACGTCCTGATCGGAGACGGCGACCCCTCCCTCGGCGACCCGATCTTCTTCGATCGCCTCCAGTACCGCGACGCCGACGGCGAACGACGCCAGCTCGACGAAGAGGCCATCCTCGGATTCTGGGCCGACGCGATCGCCCGAAACGGGGATGAGGGACCGATCGACATCCTGGTCGACGACTCGATCTTCGAACCTCGCCACTGGAACGACGGCACCGACGGCCGGGACGGCTGGAATCCGGAGGATCGACTGAATCGATTCTCCGCGGAGGTGGCGGGCCTGAACTTCCATCGCAACACCCTTCACTTCAGACCACGGACCAGCGGCGGCGCGAAACCCGACTGGACGGATGTTCGACCGCGGATCGACGGACTCGTGGAGGCGTCCCGAAACGACTCGAAGATCAGCGCGGACAAGCAGACCGCGTGGATCTACCGCCGACCGGGCACCAACGAGCTCGTCTTCAAGGGAATGGTCCGAAGGCAGCGATCGGGCCGACCGGTGGTGCCACTCGAGGTCACCGTCCACGATCCGCCCATGATCGCCGTCGAGCTCCTCGCCGATCGGGTGCGGGACCGCGGCGTCGAGATCCGCCGGATCGGTCGCCGGGAAGGCGGCCCCCGCGAAGCCGGCCCGGTCGTGGGCCCGGTGGTTCGCATGCCGATCGAGGAGATCGTCGAACACTGCAACGAGGAGAGCCAGAATCTCTACGCGGAATCCCTGTTGAAGCGGACGATTCACGAGAACACGGGGCGACCCGGAGCGTGGAAGGATGCGAACGCGACGATCCGTCGAATCGCCACCGCGAGGATCGGGGCGAGCGCCGGTGACATTCTCGAAGGCAACTACTTCGACGACGGCTCGGGACTGTCGCGGCGGAACCGGGTCACCGCGGGATTCCTGACCGCCTGGCTCGACTCCTTCCACGACGATCCACGGCTCGGCACGATCTTCATCGAGAGCCTGGCCCGTGGTGGCGAGGAGGGCTCCCTGGAGTCTCGCTTCCAGAACTGGGACGGCCGGTCCGCCCGGGTCGATGCGAAGTCCGGCTATCTGACCGGGGTCAGCTGCCTGAGTGGCTTCGTGACCGACGACACCGGCCGTCGATGGGCGTTCAGCATTCTCTGCAACGGCTTCAAGGGATCCTCCCGACCGGCGAAACGACTTCAGGAGGCGATCGTGACCGCGATCGCCGACCTCGCCGCGCCATGACCACGGCCGCTCCCACCCAGCCTTCCGAAGGACTCGACCCGATCGATCGGGCGGAGACGCTGCTTCGCGAGATCTGGGGCCACGATGAACTTCGAACGCTCCAACGGGAGGCCGTCACCTCGGTCCTCGACGGCCGGGACACCCTGCTGGTCCTCCCCACCGGTGGTGGAAAATCGGTGTGCTATCAGCTGCCGCCGCTGGTGCGTGAACGTCCGGCGATCGTGCTGAGCCCGCTGGTCAGCCTGATGAAGGACCAGGTCGACAGCCTTCGCGCGAACGGCGTTCCCGCGGCCGCCCTGCACGGACTGCTCAGCGAGGACGAGAAACGCGACGTCCTCCGTGAATTCGTCCACGGCCGGATCCCCGTCCTCTACCTCGCACCGGAGCGGCTTGCCCTGGGGTCCCTGCTCTCGATTCTCGCCGCCGCCGAACCCTGCCTGGTCGCGATCGACGAAGCGCATTGCATCAGCCAGTGGGGCCATGACTTCCGACCCGACTATCGCCGCCTGGCGAGCCTCCGGGAACAGCTTCCCGGCGTGCCCATGCTGGCGTGCACCGCGACCGCCACCCCGCGGGTGCGCGACGACATCGTCCAGCAACTCCGGCTCGAGGATCCGGTCCGGGTGGTCGGCTCGGTCGACCGTCCGAACCTCATCTTCCGCGTCCGCCCGAGGACCAACGCGATCGAGCAGGTGATCGAGGTGCTCGAACGACATCCGAACGAGGCGTCGATCATCTACGTGCAGACCCGGGCCGAGTCGGAACGGATCGCGAAGAAGTTGCTGGACCGCGGCGTTCGAGCCTCGTGCTATCACGCCGGCCTCCCCGCCGCGAAACGGTCCAAGGTCCACGAGGCGTTCCAGGCAGACCGACTCCCCGTGGTGGTCGCGACCGTCGCCTTCGGCATGGGCATCGACCGCAGCGACGTCCGATGCGTGATCCACGCCAACATGCCGAAGTCGCTCGAGCACTACCAGCAGGAGGCCGGGCGGGCGGGCCGCGACGGACTCGCCGCGGAATGCGTGCTCCTCCATGCCGCCTCCGACGCCGCGCGTTGGCAGGGTCTCATCGAACGCTCCGCCGACGAGGCGATCGAGGAGGGCGGTGATGCGGGCGCCATCCGGCGAAACACCAGCGCCCAGCTCGATCTCCTTCACGAGACCTCCGCCTGGTGCCGCGGACTCGGCTGCCGGCACCGCGCGATCGTCGAGTACTTCGGCCACGAATGGACCGGCGCGGACGCGGGCCCGGGAGGGTGCGGTGCGTGCGACGCCTGCCTCGGCGAGGTCGAGCGGCTCGACGATGCGACCACGGTGGCGAGGAAGATCCTCTCCTGCGTGGCACGGCTCGGGACCCTCGGGCAGCAGTTCGGCGCGGGGCACATCGCGGACATCGTGGTCGGGGCGAACACCGAACGCATCCGCTCGATGCGGCACGATGAACTCTCGACCTTCGGCCTGCTCCGCGACCTCACCAAGGGCCAGGTGACCGATCTCGTCGGACAGCTGGTCGCGATCGGGTG
>JAACEA010000338.1 GCA_009936695.1 Planctomycetia bacterium | reverse complement strand
TCGGCGTGGAGGATCGTGATCCTCGCTGGACCGGGACCGGCGGAGTCGGCGAGTTGCTGCTCGCCGCTCGCGCGGAACTCGAATTCGGCGCCGATGATCGTCCGATCGTCCTCCTGACGGTGGGTGGGAGTGCCACCGTCGATGGAGGCATCGGTGCGCTTTCGAGGATGGGTGTCGAGTTTCTCGCCTCCGATGAATCCCTTCCCGCGCCGCTCGTCGGTGACGATCTCGCGAAGATCGAACGACTCGAGGTACCGGCGCAGGTTCGGTCGGCGTGGGCCGGGATCGATCTTCGCGTCGCGACCGATGTGCACAATCCACTTCTGGGGCCGATGGGCGCGGCGAGGATCTTCGGACCCCAGAAAGGCGCCGACGACGCGACGGTCGAGTTCCTCGAGCGTGGTCTCGAATCGTGGGTCGAGGTGATCGGCCGATGCGTGGGGATGGATCGAGCCATCGATTCGGCCTCGTCCCCGGGGGCCGGTGCCGCGGGCGGAATCGCCTTCGCGCTTCGGGCCCTCTTCGGAGCGCGGCTCGAATCCGGCTTCGATCTGGTCGCGGATCGGATCGGTCTCGAGGATCGCGTGCGGGCCGCGGATCTGGTGGTGACCAGCGAAGGTCGGCTCGATGCCCAGTCCACGATGGGCAAGGCGACCGGTCGGCTGCTCGATCTTGCGGCGATTCACGGAACACCGGTCGCCGCGATTCCCGGATCGATCGGCGATCTTCCCGACGAGGTACGGGATCGGTTCATCTGGATTCGCTCACTGGCCGACACCTGCGGCGCATCGATGGCGATGTCGGACCCGTCCGGGGCGATGACGACGGCGGTACGACTCGAATTCCCCGTGCTCGAGTGAGACGCGGGTCTCAGCCGGTCGCCGGATCCTCGCGGCGAAGCAGCAGGACGACCGCATGAACCTCGATCGCCCGGCCCTCGCCCACGGCGTCGACCTTCTCGTGGGTCTTCCCCTTGAGGTTCACGCGGTCGGAGTCGACGCCGAGCAGGTTGGCGAGGTGAAGCCGAAGTTCCTGTTTCCGAGGTCCGATCTTCGGTCGTTCGAGAATCACGGTCGCATCGAGGTTGCCGATTTCGAAGCCCGCTTCGTCGACTCGGCGGCGGGCGGCATCGATGAAGATCGCGCTGTCCGCGCCGTCGTGGGCGGGATCGGTGTCGGGAAAGAGCTGCCCGATGTCCTCTTCGCCCAGGGCGCCGAGCAGGGCGTCGGTGATCGCGTGCAGGAGGGCGGCGCCGTCGGAGTGGCCCACCGGCCCCCGGTCGTGCTCGAAGGCGAGGCCGCCGAGGACGAAGCGTCTGCCCGGCCCATCCGGGGCGATCGGTTCGAGGCGATGGAGGTCATATCCATGACCGATTCGGAAGGGGGGCGAGGGTTTCGGCATCTTGGCAGACTCTAGCAACGCCAGGGGTGGTCCGTTCGGGGCTCGTGCCGGGGCCGGGGGGCATCGCCAGAACCGGCTTGCAGGCTCGGTGAACGGGAGAATGGGTCGAATAGGTGCTCATCTCCGCCACTTGGCCGGGTCCCCTCAAGACCCGACACCGAGAGGGCCGATGACATGGACACGGAGGCGGTCCGTGCGGACCGCGCCGTTTCTGCGCTAGCCCGTGAGAATCGCATGCGTCTTCGAACCCCTTGCTCGATCTACCTGCTCATGGCCGGCTTCGTCGTTCTCTCGATGGCGAGCTGCGACTCCTACAGCACGAAGGGTGGCTGGCTTCCGAGCAGCAACTCGACGTTCACCTACATCTCGACGAGCTCGAGTCCCAAGACGATCCGGATCATCGACACGCGGAACGAAGAGGCCTTCTTCACGCTTCGACTGCCGGTCGGCAAGCAGCTGACCTTCCGGTTCCTCGACGGCAAGGGTGACGATCCCATCTACACCCCGGATCGAATGCAGTGGGAGATCTGGGACGCCCCCAAGAAGAACGGCAAGCTCTCGAACCAGCTCACGGTGCCTCCCGCGGCCGCCCGAAGCATCCGGGTCGAGATTCGACCGGTGCCGGAATGGCCCGAGGACGACGAGCGATACCGTCTCCGCGTCGATGTCGAGGAAGACCGCCCGGATCACTGGACGCCTCAGGGCGGACCGATTCCGGACAAGTCGAGCACCTGGCCCAACTGACGCGACCGACGAACGACCGCACTTCGACGACCGTCCGCCATCCGGCGGACGGTCGTTCGTTTCCGATGGACTTCTTCTCGGCGTTCGAGAAATGCGACACGCGATCGAGGTTCAGTCGAGCCGCTCCACGAGCTCGCGGAAGGTCCGGCCCCGGGCTTCGAAGTCGGTGAACTGATCCCAACTGGCGCAGCCCGGACTGAGCAGGATCACGTCGCCTTCGCACGCCGAGGCGACGGCCTCGTCGAACGCGTTCGCGAGGGTGCCGCACGCCCGGCCGCCGTGTTCGCAGATCGCCGCCTCAGTGGCTCCGATGCCGTAGAGACCGGCCAGGTCCCCGGTCCGTCGTGCGATGGACTCGAGATCCGATCCCTTGTCGTAACCCCCGGCGATGAGGTGGGT
>JAACEA010000337.1 GCA_009936695.1 Planctomycetia bacterium | reverse complement strand
GCAGATGATGAACGGCGCCCCGCAGGTTCTGACCGTGGAGGGTGAAGTCGGCCTCTTCGTCAGCATGGAACCGTCGTTCCTCGACGCCGGCAAGCAGACCGAGTCGGACCAGCAGATGGTCCAGCTCGTCGCGGTCGACAAGATCCCGTTCACGGTGGTCTCGGCCGATCCGAACGTCCTCAGCGGCGTCGGCGGCGAGAAGAAGCTCTCGCACGACCTCGCCATCGACTGGGAGGCGTGGGAGACGGGTGGCCGCCGGCCGACCGTGAAGCTCATCACCGACCATCCCAACGCGCCCGAGCTCAGCGTCACCGTGCGTCGCTCGATCGTCCGCCAGAAGCCGCTTCCCCCGACGCCGGGCGCCCAGCCCGCTCGTCCGATGGGCGGTCGTCTCGTCAACTCGGCTCGCGCCGGCGACGTTGACGCGGTCAGGCTCGCGATCGCTTCCGGCGAAGCGGTCGGCCAGACCTCGACCGGCGGCATGTCGTCCCTCCACTGGGCGGCGAAGGAAGGCAACATCGAGATCCTCGGGTTGCTTCTCGACGCGTCCGCGGATCCCAACCTGCCGAACAAGGCGGGCAAGACGTCGGTCGCGATGGCGGCGGAGAGCGGTCAGCTCGAAGCGCTCGAACTTCTGGTCTCCAAGGGTGGAGAGATCGATCACGTCGACGAGATCGGCGGCACGCCGCTCCTCTGGGCCGTGGCGCTCTCCAAGAATCCCGAGACCGCCAGGTACCTCGTCGACGCCGGGGCGTCGGTCAACGTCGTCGACAAGAGCGGCATGACGCCGTTGATCTGGGCGGCGGGGATCGGCCAGCCCGAAGCCGTCTCGATCCTCGTCGACAACGGCGCGGAGATCGATGCGGTGGAGATCCACGCGAAGGAGTCCGCCCTGATGCGGGCCGCTCGCATCGGCAATGCCGGCAACCTCCGGATCCTGCTCGATGCGGATGCCGACATGGAACTCAAGAACATGCTCGGCCAGACCGCGGCGGTGATCGCGGCGGCTCAAGGGCGATTCGAGAAGGTGAAGATGCTCGGTGACGCCGGTGCGGACCTTTCGGTGCGCGACCTTCGCGGCTGGACCGTGCTCGACCATGCTCGGGCCCGGACCGATGCCGAACGTGGTGCCGTCATCGAGTATCTCGAAGGCGCCGTCCCGGACGAGGTCCGGAACGCCACGCCCGTGGTCGGCGGCTGAGTCGACGGCCGATCGTCAGGACGATTCAAGAAGCCGCTCGCCGATTCCGGCGGGCGGCTTTTTCGTGCGTGAGGACCGGTCGCTGCCGGGTTCGGTCGCTCGATCCTATGATGGTCGATTCAGGCCCGGTCGTCGGAACGGGCCGTCCGCGTCCGACTGGAATCAAACGACATGAGCACGACCGCGACCGCATCGTACGAACGACTTCTCGAGATCCTCAACGAGGAGGCGGTACTGGGTTCGATCGGCGGACTGATCGGCTGGGATCAGGAGACGATGATGCCGTCGGGTGGTGCCACGCACCGCGCGAAGCAGCTCTCGCTCCTGGCGCGTCTCGGTCACGAGCGCATGACGTCGTCGGAGGTCGCCGACCTTCTCTCGGCGTGTGAATCGGAGATGGACCTGACGGCCGACACCGAGGCCGCGGCGAACGTGCGGAACATCCGGCACGACCACGACCGCGCGGTACGGCTGCCCGCGTCCCTGGTCCAGGAACAGGCGGAGACCGCGAGCGCCGCCCAGCACGAGTGGGCGGAGGCGCGGAACGACAACGACTTCAAGCGGTTCCTGCCGTGGCTCGAGAAGACGGTGGACATCTGCCGTCGCAAGGCCGACTGCTACGGGTGGGCCGAGGGTGGCGAACCGTGGGATGCGCTCGCGGAGGATTACGAGCCGGGATGCACCGCGGCCGGTGTGGCCGAGGTCTTCGTTCCGCTCCGGGACCGGCTTCGCGACCTGATCGCGGAGATCGTCGCGTCCGGGGGGCAGCCGGACGCGCGGCTGGACGGGATCGAACTGGGGAGGGACGACCAGATGCGGTTCTGTCTCGACGTCGCGGAACGCATCGGCTTCGACCGGGAGCGAGGTCGGCTCGACGTGTCGACCCACCCGTTCTGCGGTGGTTCGCATTGCGACGACGTCCGGATGACCACGCGATTCCACGATGCGATGCTCACCGACGCGGTGAGTTCGACGATGCACGAGTCGGGGCATGCGATGTACGAGCAGGGGCTTCGCTACGAGGCGTT
>JAACEA010000336.1 GCA_009936695.1 Planctomycetia bacterium | reverse complement strand
GTCGTAGCAGCGTCACTCACCGTCCCCGCCGTCTCGTTGGTCGCGGTCGCCGATACGTACGAGGTCGTTTCTGATCGGGACACGGCGATCTTCGGCCCGGTCGCGGACGATCTCTCGTCCGGTGCGGGGACGGCGCTGTTCGTCGGCCGACGGACCGATTCCGAGGAGCAGGCCACGTCGAACACGCTGTTGCGTTCACTGATCCGATTCGACGTCTCCGGGATCCCGGCCGATGCGTTCGTGCTCTCCGCGAAAATCCGGATCCAGGTGATTCGTCGTCCCCAGGATGGGGCGTATCCGACCCCGATCTCGTTGCATCGGAGTCTCGCCGAATGGGGCGAGTCCTCATCGTTCTCTCCGGGAGGTGGCGGCGCACCGGCCGCCCCGGGCGATGCGACCTGGGGGTACCGGTTCTTCCCCACCGAACCATGGGACAACCCTGGTGGGGATTTCGTCGTCGAATCCAGTGGATCGGCGGCGATCATCGGGACCGGGCCGTATTTCATCGAGGGCTTCGGGCTCGCGGCGGACGTCCAGTCATGGATCGAAGGCGAGCCGAACCATGGATGGATGCTGATCGGGGACGAGTCGATCGAGAAGACCGCCTGCAAACTCACCAGTCGGGAGAACCCCGCCGTCACCGTGCTTCCGACGCTCATCGTCGAGTGGGGTCCGAAGCCGGCGAAGTCGGCGGACATCAATGGCGATGGAATCGTGAACGGGGCGGACCTCGGCGTCCTGATCGGTGATTGGGGACCGTGCGACGATTGTCCGGGCGATCTCGACCGGAACGGTGTCGTCAACGGCGGCGATCTCGGATTGCTGCTGGCGAGCTGGGGCGTCGTGAAGTGAGTCCCGCCACGGCGAGTTCGTTCGTCGCAACGACCGACTTGTGACATCCGGCCATGAAATGAACGACGCCCGCCGTGGCAGGCGGGCGTCGTTCGAAGGCCGAGGTGGGATTCGAACCCACGAATCACGGATTTGCAATCCGTTCCCTTAGTCCACTTGGGTACTCGGCCAAGGGCTCGACAGTATATATCGGGCAGCCCGCGACCGGCCGCTTCTTCGAATTCCCCCATTTCACCGAAAGAACCTCCGGAATTCCCGGTGGGGGGATCCGGACCCCGGCCGGGAACTGGCGAGAGGCGATTCGACGTAGCATTCCACCATGAGCACGACGCGACTTCCTCGGCATCGAATCCAGCGCTTCTTCGCGGCCGGCCTTCCGGCCATGTTGCTCGCCGGTCTCGTGATGCCGGCCCTCGGGCAGGATTCCGAACCGACGCCTTCCCGCGAGACCCCGGACTCGGAGATCACACCACCCACGAGGCGGGTGATCGTGCCCGACGACATCGATGACGGCGGTCGGGCGCCCCTCCTTCGGGAAGGCGGGTTCCTCGTCAAGGTCGAGGGGGAGATCGAGCGTGACGCGGAACTCGGGGTCCACGTCTATCGACCGCTCGCCACCGCGACGGGTGGTATCCGCCGGGAACTGATTCTCCTTCCGAGCCGAGGGCTCGACGACCTCGTTCGCCTGGAGTCGGTCCAGCCGGCGTCAGCCCGCGGGAATCCGACGGCAGGGGTGTACGAGGTGACGGGAAAAGTGCTCGTCTTCCAGGGGCGGAACTTCCTGCTCCCCGGCGCGATCGTGCCGGTTCGTCGCGCTGACGCCGATCGGGTCGAAGCCTCGACGGTCGAGCCGGCCTCGGAGACTCCGGAGACCACGGCCGATCCCGACGACCGTGACTACGCCTCGGAGATCGAGTCGAGGC
The DNA here is from genome assembly GCA_009936695.1 of Planctomycetia bacterium. Lineage (GTDB taxonomy): Bacteria > Planctomycetota > Phycisphaerae > Phycisphaerales > SM1A02 > UBA12014. The sequence continues at coordinate 6,648 of JAACEA010000336.1, read as the reverse complement.
TGGAGTCCCGCATCGGTGCGATCCCTCGCAGCCTCGACGTGCTGGCGGCGCCGCCCACCGAACCTGCCGCCCTCAAGGCGGGGACACGCTTCGTTCAGCGGCGAGGCCGCGTGGTCCGCGATCCCGCGAGCGGGATCTGGCGATTCGTGCTCGAGGGCACTGGTCGACGAGGTGGTGGGTCGAGCGTTCAGCTGCTTCCGTGTCTCGAACTCGAGCGGCTGATCCGCCGGACCCGGCAGGCGGGGGTCGGCTCGGCGGTCCTCCTCAGCGGCGTGATCACCATGTATCAGGGACGGAACTACCTCCTCCCGACCGCGGTCGGAACCCCGACCGAGGGTCGGAGCATCGGGCCCTGAAGCGGTCTGGTGGGAACGACCTCCATCCCCTCCGGCCGGCTCGCCCGTCCTGATATCCTTCCGAATTCGCATTCTCGAACCCGTATCTGGAGACCGCCGTGGCCTACCCCCAGGCAACCATCGAAACCGACAAGGGCACCATCACCGTCGAGCTTTGGGACGACGTCGCCCCCAACCACGTCAACAACATGCTCGACCTCGGTGGGAAGGGCTTCTACGACGGCCTCGGCTTCCACCGGATCCTCGACAACTTCGTGATCCAGGGCGGATGCCCGAACACCAAGGAAGGTGCGAACGGCATGCCCGGCACCGGTGGTCCCGGTTACAACGTCGACGCCGAGTTCAACGACAGGAAGCACGAGGAAGGCGTTCTGTCGATGGCTCGGTCCGCCGATCCGAACAGCGCTGGAAGTCAGTTCTTCATCTGCCTGAGCCGCGGTGGCTGCCAGCACCTCGACGGTGAGTACACCGCGTTCGGCAAGGTGATCGACGGCATGGACGTGGTCGAGGCGATCGCCGGCGTCAAGAAGGATGGCAACGGTTTCCCCGAAGGCGAGATGCCCCGCATGACCGGTGGCATCAAGGCCGTCGAGACCGCCTGATCGACCCGGGTCCGTTCGACCGTCCGGCGAACAACGAAGCACCCCCTCGAACGTCCCGCGTTCGAGGGGGTGCTTCGTTCATCGATGCACTAGCGAGGTCGACGAGTCTCGGATTCGTCGACGACTTCGGGCGTCCACCAGGACTGGATCCGACGATCGGCGCGATCGTCACCGGGCGTCTGTGGCGGGGCCGGGACCAGGGTCATTCGCGTGATCACCGGCGGTTCGGCCGGTCGACCCGCGGCGACGTCCTCGATCTCGACGTCCGCGATGCCCGCGATCGCCTCGTCCCCCTCGACCGCATAGCCGAAGGCGCAGTACTGGCCGTCGAGCCGGGCGGTGCCCGGGCGTCCGAGGCAGAAGAAGAACTGACTTCCAGCGCTGTCGGGATGATCGGCGCGGGCCATCGAGATGACGCCGAGGTCGTGCTGGAGGGAGGATCGTTCCATCGGGAGATCCCAACCCGCACTGCCGTTGCCGCTGCCGCTCGGGTCGCCGCCCTGGATCACGAACCGCCGACCAGTGCGGTCGAAGTGCACGACCCGGTGGAACGTCGTGTCGTCGTAGAAACCGTTCTCGGCGAGGTGGCGGAAGTTCCAGGCGGTGTTCGGGGCGGCTTCCGGCGCCAGCGCGACGCGGATCGGGCCGAAACCGGTTTCGACCAGGACATCGCGATCGGGGTAGACGCGGAATCCGGTCAGCACGGGTGGTTCGCCGGGATCCCAGTCGGGAGCGGCCTTCGCCCGTTCGAGCGCCGCGGCATCCGAGAGGTCGTCGGGATCGAGGAGGTCCTCACCGAAGCCGATGATCCGTGTGTACGGGTCCGTGGTCCCGGGACGGTAGTCGCGGGTGGTGCGGACCGGCGTTCGACCGATCATGGGCTGGATCACCAGCGGTGAGCCGGTCGCGACGCCGTCCGCGATGACCTGGACCCGCGCGGTGGCGGTCAGCTCCGCGATGGCGGGGAGCGCCTCGAGCAGATCGAATTCGCCGGGATCGCCGCCGATCGCGCTGTCGAGCACGGTGCCGTCGGCGGCGAGCAGCACGAGGTCGAATCCGTCTTCGGGCACGTCGGTCCGACCGCGAAGCGAAAGCACCACCGGGATCGGTCGTCCGACCCGGTTGTAGAGCATGTTCGGTCGGAGGGAATCCTCTTCGACCCCGGCCGGCGCCGTCACCTTCGGGCTGGAGGCGGTTCCGACGGCCGTCGCGACGAAAGTCGTGATGACGCCGAGGGCGATCACCCCCATGCGGAACGATCGAGTCACGGTCACACGTTTCAGGGTTTGCATGAACTCCCCTCCCAGGGGGCGGACGAACCGGAGACGACCCTGCGGTCGTCGATGAGCCGTAGAATGCTGGCCGCATGACGACCGGCCTCACCAGAGACGATATCGCCTCGACCCGACTCATCGTCGGGCTCGAGATCCACGTGGAACTCTCGACCCGGTCGAAGATGTTCACCCGAGCCGCCAATCCGGCCTGCCCGGAGTTCGAGGACGCGGCGCCGAACACCCTCGTCGATCCCCTGGTCGCGGCCCTTCCGGGGACCCTGCCGGTGATGAACCGGCACGCGGTCGAGATGTCCGCCAAGGTCGGGATGGCCCTCGGCTGCTCGATCGCCGAACACGCGAAGTGGGATCGGAAGAACTACGCGTACCCCGATCTGCCGAAGGGCTACCAGATCAGTCAGTACGACCTGCCGCTCTGTTTCGACGGCGCGGTCGACATCCCGTCTTCGAGTTCCGACGCCGACGGCGGCATGCGTCGCATCGGGATCACGCGGGCGCACCTCGAGGAGGACACCGGCAAGCTCGGGCACGATCTCCCGGGCGGTGGTCGGTTCGCGGGAAGCCTCGTCGACCTGAACCGGGCCGGCACGCCGCTGCTCGAGATCGTCACCGAGCCCGACTTCGACTGCCCGGAGGATGTGGTGACGTTCGCCCGCGAACTTCGAACCCTCTGTCGCTTCCTCGGGGTCACCGAGGGGGTGATGCAGAAGGGGCACATGCGGTTCGAGCCGAACATCAACCTGGTCATCGACACCACGGACGGCCGGGAGTTCCGGACGCCGGTGATCGAGATCAAGAACCTGAACAGCTTCCGCGCGGTCGAGGGCGCGATCCGGCACGAGATGGAGCGTCAGGTCGACGAGTTCCTCGAGACCGGGCGGGTGATGGGCATGGGGATGAAGCAGACCCGTGGCTGGGACGACGAGCGTCTGGTCACCGTGCTGCAGCGGGAGAAGGAGGACGCCCACGACTACCGCTACTTCCCGGAGCCGGACCTGCTCCCGGTCGAGATGGGCGAGGCGTGGAAGGATCGGATCCGGGCGGAGATCCCGGAACTGCCGATCGCCCGGCGGGCGCGGTACCGGGATGACTTCGGTCTTCCCGAGAAGGACGCGGCGGCCCTGGTCGAGGATCGCGAACTGTGTCTCTACTTCGAACGCGTGGTCGACGCCCAGGCGTCGCTTCCCACGCCGCCGCCCGCATCGGCTGCTGGGCACGAGGCCGCGAAGCTGCTGCTCAACCAGATGGCGAAGCGGGCGAACGAACAGGGGGTCGCCGTTCCGGATCTCGGCGTCAGCGCGAATCAGATCGCCGATCTGCTGGCGCTGCGCCGTGACGGCACGCTGCCTCCGCAGGCGATCGACCCGCTGCTCGAACTCGCCGCGGACTCCCCGGAGCCGATCGCGGCGCTCGCGGAAGCGAACGATCTGGTGGCGGTCCGCGACGAGTCCGCGATCGAACAGTGGCTCGCCGATGCGGTGGTCGCGCAGCCGCAGGCCGCCGAGGACGTTCGAAACGGCAAGGATGCCGCGATCGGCCGTCTGGTCGGCGCGGTGATGAAGGCGTCGGGCGGACAGGCCGACGCTCAGGACGTGCGGAAGCGACTCTTCGATCTGCTCCGAGGCTGATGCCTCCGATTCATGAGATCCGGTGTCGTCGCCGGCTCCGAGCCCGAATCCGATCTCGAATGCCAGGGACGCGACATGCAAGACGAACTCTCGGAAATCCTGCTCGCCTCGGACGTCATCGCGAGTCGGGTGGAGGAGATCGCCGCGGAACTCGGCCGTCGCCTGTCGCCGCTCGCCGAGCGTGACGAGCCGGTGGTGCTGGTGCCGGTACTCACCGGAAGCCTGGTGTTCACCGCGGACCTGATCCGGCAGCTTCCCCAGAAGATGCGGCTCGACGTGGTCACCATCTCGAGCTACCCCGGTGCTTCCACCGAGTCGAGGGGGGCCAGGATCCGGGGTGCGGTGCCCGAGAATCTCGAAGGCCAGCACATCGTCCTGGTGGACGACATCTTCGACACCGGCAACACGCTCAGCCTCCTCGACCGCCTGGTGCGGGAACGCGGCGCCGCGAGCGTGACGATCTGCGTCCTGCTGGCCAAGCCTTCGAGGTACGAGGTCGATCTTCGGCCGGATCTCATCGGATTCGAGATCCCCGACGCGTTCGTCGTCGGCTACGGGCTCGACTACGACGGTCTCTACCGGAACCTGCCCTTCATCGGGGTTCTCAAGTCCGAGGTCGTCGAGTGAGCGTCGAGCGAACGACATCGGATCGGCCGGCCCGGATCCCCTTCGGGGGCGAGGCCGAGGCGTCGATCTCGATCGAAGCGCCGCCGGCGCCGGTCGCCTCGCTGCTTTCGGACGGGGAGACGGTGCTGATGGTCGTCCGTCCCAGTCTGTGGATGGTCGGGCTGTGGTCCGTGGGCGCCCTCGGCGTCATCGCCGGCATGGTCTTCGCGCTGGCGTGGGCCGCGCGGTTCGACTGGACGGGTTGGACGGAGTCGCAGGCGTTCGGACTGGGCCTGCTGCTTGCGGGAATCCGGTTGGTCTGGCAGTTCCTCGACTGGATGAATCGTCTCTACGTCCTCACGGATCGTCGCGTGATCCGTCGTCGCGGGATCTTCCAGGTCGACGTCTTCGAAGCGCGACTCGATCGGATCCAGCAGACCTCGGTCCTCCGGCTGGTCCGGGAGCGTCTCTTCGGCCTCGGTACCGTGGCGTTCGCCACCGCGGGCACGGGAACGCTCGATGCGCTGTGGGAGGCGGTCGACGATCCGTTCGCGGTCCATCAGGCCGTGACGCAGGCGATCGATCGATACGGCCGCGGCCCCGGCGGGGTCTGATCAATCGGGAATCGGTGCGGAGACGAGGTCCGCGATCGACATCGTGCCCGGGACGGCGAGCTGTTCGACGCGGGAGATGCGACGCGAGACGATCGGCGTGGCATCGAGACTCCGATCGATCGAGGCCAGGCCGCCATCCGGGGTTCGGCCGAGGTCGAGGACGGTTCCCCCCGTCCAGCCCCGCGGAACGACCACCGGCCGCTCCGACTGCAGGAAGTCGAGGGTGCCGGCGCTTCCGGCGGCGGAACCCGTGGCGAGGACCGCGGTGGTGATCGCGATCGCACCGACGAGTCCGCGGGCCCAGCGATCGAGCGGCATCCGAAACACGAGCACCGCAAGCAGGATCGCGAGCATCGCGGCGACGGTGTCCGCGGCGGCGACGTTCCGGATCGCATCGAGCCATGCATCGTCGCCGATCACCACGTCGTCGACGGTAGGTCGGACCGTCGACATGGTCACCGCGACGATCGCGATGTCGGCGGCCACCACGAGGCCTGCGGCGATGCCGGCGGCGATGCGGGCGGCCGCGGCCGCCGGGGCGAGCCCGGGCCGGAGCGGTCGGGCCGCGACGATGCCGGCGATCGGCGGAATCAAGAGGCCCATCGCGGCGGCGAAGAAGAGCGGCTCGACGACGCCGGCGTCGTACAGCGCCCGGATCATCGTTCCGGGCATGCGGGCGCCGGTCACCACCGTCCCGCCGATCGGTCGGGCGAGTTCACCCATGCCGAGCCAGGCTTCGATTCCCGCCCGCTCGGCCATCCAGCCGAGCACCAGCATGCCGAGTCCGGCGGCGAGGGTCGTGAAGGCGATGAGCGCGAGTCGGACACCGTCTCGCCCCGGATCGTCCGCCCGGGTCGTCCCTCGATCGATCACGGTGCCGCTGAGGTCGTTGACGTCTCGACGCGCGGTGTTCGTCGCGTTGCGCCGACGGGCTCCCGGGCCGGGATCGGGAATGATGTCGGGCATCGGTCGATTCCTTGGGAGCGGAGAGGCTCGTTGACTCAGTCGTTCGGGATCTCGTCCGCCCAGGGGACGAGGGATCGTGGGTTCGGAAGCCGTTCGCCGAGCGACGTCAGCGTCTCGCGGTCGTCTTCAGTCAGGTCTTCGGCCTTCGGGGCGACGATCTCCAGCACCGCGTAGAGATCACCGGCCTTCTCCTTCGCATCGACGACTCCCTTGCCCTTGAGCCGGAGTCTCGCGCCGCTGCGAACGCCGGGGGGGACACGCAGCGTCGCGGTTCCCTTCATCAGGGGCACTGCGACCTCGCCGCCGAGAGTGGCTTCCACGATGGTGATCGGCACCACCACGCTGAGATCGAGTCCGTCCCGGGTGAACCACGGATGCTTGCCGACCTTGATCTGCAGGAGCAGGTCGCCCTGCGGACCGCCCCGGGATCCGGCAAGCCCCTTGCCACGAACCCGCAGCGTGCTTCCCGACTGGACTCCGGGTGGGATGCGGACGTCGATCGACACCGGTTCGCCTTCGGGGCTCCCCATGCGAATCGTCTCCATCCCGCCGAACACCGATGCGGCGAAGCCGACCTCGAGTTC
>JAACEA010000335.1 GCA_009936695.1 Planctomycetia bacterium | reverse complement strand
CGGGGCGCCGCCGTCGTCGCCCTCGTCACGCCGAACAATCCAACGGGCCTCACGATTTCCGCCGAGGCGATTCGCCGGATTCGGAGGGAACTTCCCGACACGCTTCTGGTGATCGATCTGGCGTATGCGGAATTCGCGACGTCCGATCCCGGCGAGGTGATCCGAGATCTCCCCAACACCGTGCTGATCCGAACGCTCAGCAAGGCCTGGGCACTCGCCGGGCTTCGGGTCGGATGGGTCGAGTCTTCGCCCGCGATCGCGTCGAGGCTTCGCGAGTCGGGCGGGCCCTATCCGGTCTCCTCGATCTCCATCGACACCGCGATCCGGTTCCTCTCCGATCCGTCGGCCGAAGCGGCCATGCGGAAGCGGGTCGATCGCATCCGGGCCAATCGAAGTCGAATGGTCGAGTGGCTCGACCAGCGAGGCATCGAGCGGGTCGACTCCGAGGGCAACTTCGTTCTCGTCAGGATGCCGGACGCTCGATGGATGGCGGATGCGTTGGCGTCGGCGGGAATCGTCGTGCGGACCTTTCGGGAGTCGATCGTCGAGGACTGGATCCGCATCACGGTTCCCATCGCACGCGCGGATCTCGATCGCGTGCTTGCGGCGATGGACGCGGCCTTGCGACCGGAAGCGATGCTCTTCGATCTCGACGGCGTGATCGCCGACGTGTCCCGCTCGTACCGCGTGGCGATCCGAACGACCGCGGAGGCGTTCGGTGCGGTGGTCGAGGATGGTGCGATCGAGGCGATCAAGGCGGACGGGGACGCCAACGACGACTGGGCCCTCACGCGCAGGTTGATCCAGCGGAGCGGAATCGGTGCCGATTCCGACGCGGTGACCCGCGAGTTCCAGCGCCGGTACCTCGGCGAGGGCGATCGGCCGGGTCTTCGCGAACTCGAGTCGGTGCTGGTGGATCCCACGTTCCTGCGCCGGCTTCGGGACCGAATGCCGATCGGCCTGGTGACCGGCCGCCCTCGAGCGGAAGCGATCTGGTTCCTCGATCGTCACGGCCTGACCGGACTCTTCGACGTGGTGGTGGCCCGAGAGGATGCGCCATTGAAGCCGTCGCCTCGGGGAATCCGTTCGGCCATGGACACGCTGGGGATCGAGCGGGCCTGGTTCGTCGGCGACACGGTTGACGACGTGGTGGCCGCGAAGGACGCGGGACTCGTTCCCATCGGCGTCTCGGTCGATTCGGATGGCGATGAGATCCTCGATCGAGCCGGGGCGGCGCGAGTGGTTCGGCCGGGACCCGCGATGCAGCGATTCATTGAAGGAGGGATGGCATGACCACGATCAACGAGACGTGTTCGCGGGAGACGTCGGTGCCGCCGCGGATCGCGACCGTTCGTCGCGCCACCAGGGAGACCCGGATCGACGGCCGGATCGATCTCGACGCGGATGAACCGACGGTGGACATCGCGACCGGCATCGGAATGCTCGATCACCTGTTGAACGCCTTCGCGGTGCACGCGGGGATCGGAATCGAACTGCGATGCGAGGGCGATCTCGAAGTCGACGACCACCACGTGGCCGAGGATTGCGCCATCGTGCTCGCGACCCTGATCGGGAAGGCGATCGGCGATCGCATGGGCATCGAACGGTTCGGTTGGGCGATCGTTCCCCTGGACGAGTCGCTGTCTCGGACCGCGATCGATCTGGTCCGGCGTCCCAGTGCGAACATCGAACTCGATCTCGTCCGTCCCTCGGTCGGGGGCCTGGCCTGCGAGAACGCGACTCACTTTCTCGAGACGCTGGCACTCACCGCGCCGTTCACGCTTCACGTCCGGGTGCTCGAAGGTCGGAACGATCACCACAAGATGGAATCGGCGTTCAAGTCGCTCGCGGTCGCCTTTCGGGCCGCGATTCGAACCTGTGATCGGGTGACCAGCACCAAGGGGGTGCTCTGATGGATCGACGCATCCACATCGTGGACACCGGGGTGGCGAACATGTCGTCCATCGAAGCGGGGTTCCGGCGTCAGGGTCTGTCGGTCGCACGGAGCGTCGATCCAGACGTGATCGCGACCGCGACGGCCGTCGTGCTTCCCGGCGTGGGTAGTTTCGCCGCGGGCATCGACGCGATCGATCGAAACGGCCTCCGAAGCG
>JAACEA010000034.1 GCA_009936695.1 Planctomycetia bacterium | reverse complement strand
CCGCTCGTCGAGCAACCCGCCGCCAGCGTCCCGTCGGCGGACCGGCCCAGCACGCCGATGGTGTCATGTCCGAACGGCGCAGCGCCGGCCGGGGGATCGCCGGGCCGAAAGAGGCGGCCACGATCCGGTCCGTCGAGCCCCGGATCGACGGGACGGAGGCCGGGGTCGTCGGCGACTCCGTCCACACGGCGTTCCCGCCAGGCAAGGAAGGCTGCTCGCGCTTCCGCGGACTGGAGTTCCACGGATTCGAGTCCGTGGGCGTCCGCGAAGTCGTCGGCATCCTCCCCGCACAGCAGTCGATGCTCGGTCCGCTCCATCACGAGTCGAGCCACCGTCACCGGATGCAGATGGCGCCGAAGACCGCACACGCCGCCGAACCTGAGCGGTGAACTCATGATCGCGCCATCGAGGCTCATCCGACCGCTCGCATCCGGCAGGCCACCGAATCCAACGCTGTCGACCTCAGGATCGAGATCGGCATGACGGCACGCGGCCTCGATCGCGTCGAGAAGCCGATGTTCACCCGAAACAGGATCCCCCGCTCCAGGACGGGTTTCGCCGCCCAGTCGTCGCCAACCCGCCTCGATCGCCGCCAGCGAAAAGGACCAGGTACCCACCAGCACGGCGGAATCACGGTGTTGATCGGGGGGAGGAAGTGCCATCGACGGGACGATACCGGAGCGGAGAACGCCGACGGCGAACCGTTCCTCGGCGGCTTCTGGCGAGGCTGAACCGAAGAAATCGAGAATTCGCGGAACCGGGGATACCGCAGGGGCGAACTGATGAGGTCGGGACCCCACCCTTCATCTCTCCTGGGTCCCCTTGCCGCCGTTTACGGCTGCGAAATGGCATTCGGATCGTAACTGCCAGTTGGTGACCGATTCGATTCATTTATCGGACAAAGGTCCGAGACAACCCGCCTCAGGCGTGGGTCGAGATCTCGTCCCCATACTCCCCACATCGAGGGTAGATGGTGGATCGATGGTTGAGATCCACCCGTAATCAGGTATCGTCCAGTCCTTAGGGCGTTTCTACTTCGGACCTTGCACACATTTCTCCTGTCCGGAGATCAGCCCTCGAATCCACTCATGTCAACGGCGGGTCGCCGGCGTGCAACCGTGTAGACCAGAAACGGAGTCCAACGAATGAAGCACAAGAATCGCTCAGGCTTCACCATTGTCGAGCTGCTGGTGGTGATCTCGATCATCGCCCTGCTCATCGCCATCCTTCTTCCGGCGATCGGCAAGGCTCGTGATGCAGCTCGCGTCACGCAGTCCTCCGCCAACCTCCGAAACCTCGCTGTTGCGAACGACACCTACAGTTCCGACTGGGCGGACCGGCAGTTCACCGCCGTCCCCGACGACATGGGCCTGGCGTTCTCCGAAGGCCTCGGTCCCGTCGACTACAACAACCAGATCGCCTGCATGCCGCAGCAGCTGGTCGGCTACGACTACAACGGTGCCCTCTGGGGCTGGTGGTGTGCCGGCAACCTCTGCAACGGCTACCCCGGCGACCCCGGCTACTGGAACGGTTGCTTCTACTACGTCTTCCAGCCCTTCGGGCTGAACGGCGGCAACTTCGGTTCGTTCCGCGTGCCGACCACCAAGGCCTTCAACGCCTACGTGGGCGACCGCTGGTACGACCCGGTGTTCTGGGCCCCGAAGGACACCTACCCGCTGCGTGTCGCGGAACCGTTCTTCAACTACCCCGATGAATTCAACCCCTACAGCCCCGACAACTCCTCGGCGCAGGTCATCGCCTACTCCAGCTACATCTGGAGCCCCGCCGCGATGTTCTCCTCCGAGGTCATGAGCCACTGCGGCTACAAGAGCCCCTACGGAAGCAACCTTCCCGGTGCGTGGCGCAGCCCGGCCGTCGGTCAGGTTCGATTCCCCGGCCAGAAGGTCCGGATGATCGAGCATCACTGGCTCCAGAACACGGAGACCGATGCGAACCCCAGCTTCGGTGGTTCCGACCCCAGCTGGATGTTCAACCACGGCTACAACTCGAAGCCCGTCACCCTCTTCTTCGATGGTCACGTCGCCGTCATCGGCACCAGTGACTTCATGGAAGGTGATACCCGGGCCCAGGTCCAGGCTGAGAACAACGACATCTGCAGCCAGTGCCCGAGCGGTTCCGGCGCGTGCCAGACCGGCCTGTGGAGCCGCGACACCCCCAAGGGTGCCAATGGTTACTACGGCGATCTCAGCTACGACACCCTCGTCGACACCAGTGCCGTCATCCTGACGACCGACGGTGCCGCCGGTCGTGACTACTTCGGCGCCAAGTGATCGCATGACCCCGGAACCGGTTCGGCCGGTTGGATTCGCAGGTCGAATCGTGG
>JAACEA010000334.1 GCA_009936695.1 Planctomycetia bacterium | reverse complement strand
GTTCGAGGCGACGAAGGAGGGCGAGTTGTTCCTGCTGGACCGCCGAACCGTTGCGTTCGCTCTCCAGATGTTCGATCGGAGCGTCGGTTCCCCGGCCTCGTCGGTTCGACACTCGGATCGGTGTCCCCTGATACGTCGCAGGCAGGAAGGCGTTCCCGTACTGGTTCGCCGACGATCCCGGGTTCACCGTGATGAAGCCGGGGAGATTCTCGTTCTCGGTGCCGAGCCCGTACAGCGACCATGCGCCCATCGACGGGCGCACGAACTGGAAGGAACCGGTGTGCAGTTGCATCTGGGCCTGCGCGTGGGCGGGAATCCCGGCCTTCATGCCATGGAGCAGGCACAGGTCGTCCGCGTGACGTGCCACGCCGGGAAAGAGCTCGCTGATCGGAAGCCCGCTTTCGCCATGCCGATCGAACTTCCAGGGGCTGCCGAGCAGTTTCGCGTTGCCTCGATAGGTGTTGCCGTCCCTCGCCGTCAGGTCCGGCTTGTAGTCGAAGGTATCGAGGTGCGAGGGGGCGCCCGACATGTAGAGGAAGATGACCCGCTTGGCGCGAGCCGCGTGGTGCGGACGCTTCGGCGCGAGCGCGTCATCTCCGGCGATGGCGGCGCCGGCCCGGTTGCCGAGCAGGCCGGAGAACGCGAGCCATCCGAACCCGTAGGCGAGCGACTGAAGCGTCTCCCGGCGGGAGGCGAGCGGCGTGATTCGATTGTTGCAGAGATCCATGGAGACTCCTTGCCGGGATCGTCGTTCGAGTGGGATCAATCGATGGTGCGGAATTCGGCCGACTGGAAGAGCGTCTGGCACATCGCCGAGTACGCGGCGAGTTCGTCGTCGGTCCGGATCGGTGCCGACTGCCGGCCTCGGTTGCGGCGAGCTGCGGCGCGACGTTCCGCCGGACTGAACGAAGCGGTTCGCTGTCGGTCGTCGTCTTCGCGGGCGTTGCGGTAATCACGGAGGAAATCCCGACACGCGATGTATTCGTTCGAGGTGGGGCTGCGTCCGAAGCAGATCCGGAACGCAAGACCGATCCGATCCGAAGTCCGATCGGCGTCGGTGAGCACGCGGCGTGCGGTCGCGTCGGCCAGGCGTGTCACCTCTTCGCTGTTCATGAGGAAGAGCGCCTGCGTCGCGACGTTGGTGCGGTCCCGGGTGCCGGTCACGAAGTTCGGTTCCGGAAAGTCGAAGACCGCGAGTGATTCCGGGAGATGACCGCGGACGACCGGCAGGTACACGCTTCGATGATTCGCGAACGACGTGCCGGTCTGGGTGATGACGCGATCGAAGATTCGGGCCGCCAGCTGTCCCTCGAGGCCGCCTGCGGCGGATCCATCGGGGACGTCCGACTCGAGGATTCCGCCCGCGGCGAGCATCGCGTCCCGGATCGCTTCCGCCTCGAGGCGACGCTTCGGCATGCGCCAGAGTGCGATCTCGTCGGGATCCGACTCCGCCTGCGTCCTGCTCCATGCGGAGGACATGCCGTAGGTTCGGGACAGGACGATCTCCCGGATCATCGCCTTGGTGGACCATTCGAAGTCGACGAGGCGCGTGGCGAGGTGATCGAGAAGCGGAGCATTCGTGGGCTGTTCGCCGCTCAGGCCGAAGTTGTCCGACGAAGACACCACGCCGCGGCCGACGAGGTGTGACCAGATCCGGTTGGCCCAGACCCGGCTGGTGAGCGGATTTCGCTCGTCCACGATCCACTCGGCGAGCTGAAGTCGGCCGCTCTCGCTCGAATCGATGGACGGTGTCCAGTCCGACTCGAGGACCTTGAGGAAGCCGCGCGGGACGGTCGGTCCACGACCATCGAGTTCGCCTCGCTCGAGGAACGGTGCATCGCGGGCTTCGCCCTCGACCACGCCCATGCAGACGAAGTTCTCGATGGTGGGACGTCCGGCCTGATCGAATCGGGCGAGCGACGACTCCGTGATCTTCAGTTGTCCTTCGGCGTTCCGGGCCTGCTGAAGCGTCCGCTGCTGGGCCGGCGTCAACTGATCTCGTGCCGATCGGAGGTTCCTGACGCCGGAGGCCCGGAGTTCGGCGCGAATGGCCTCGGCGGCCTCGAGCTGCCGTGCGGCGCGATCGCGCGCGGCGGTGATCAACGGTCTGAATCCATTCGGGACGGTGGCCCCATCGGAGAGTGAAGCCCCGGCCGGCAACTCGATCAAGGGTGAGCCGTGTCGGTTGCCCGGGCCGTCGAAGGTTCCGTAGCGGGTTTGGGTGGATGCGAGGATGCCGGCCATCGCGTAGTAGTCGCGCTGGGGGATCGGATCGAACTTGTGGTCGTGGCATCGTGCGCAGGCGACGGTGGTGGCGAGCAGCCCCTGGCTGATCGCGTCGATCTGCTCGTCGATGAGGTCGAGGCGGAACTGGGCCTCACCTTGCTGGTTGTGTCCCTTGGTCCCGATCGCGAGATAGCCGGTCGCGATGAGATTCCGCGCGGCTTCGTCCTCGGTCTCGGCATCGAGGAGATCCCCCGCGAGCTGGCGGGTGACGAATCGGTCGTAGGGCACGTCGTCGTTGAAGGCTTCGATCACCCAGTCGCGGTATCGCCACGCGTGGGGATACGCGATGTTGTTCTCCTTGCCGCTCGATTCCGCGTACCGGGCGACGTCGAGCCAGTGGCGGCCCCATCGTTCGCCGAACGCCGGTGATGCCAGCAGTCGGTCGACCACCCGCTGCCGGGCGAGCGGCGACTGGTCCGCTTCGAAGGCCTCGATCTCCTCTGGCGAGGGTGGCAGTCCGATGAGATCGAAGGTGACCCGACGCAGCCAGGTGTTCGCGGCCGCGGGTCCGACCGGTTCGATGCCGCGATGATCGAGATCCGCGAGCACGAATCGGTCGAGGTCGGTCAGCGGCCAGTGCGGATCCGAGACCTCCGGAAGCGGGGGCCGTTCCACCGGTCGATAGGCCCAGTGGTCCCGCCCGGCTTCGATGTCGTCTTCGGTCCAGCGGTGTTCGTTGCCGGGATCGACGTCCGCGGCGGCCGGCGAGGGCATCGGTGCGCCACGAAGCACCCACTCCTCGAGCAGGGCGATCTCGTCGTTGGTCAGCCGGCCTCGAGGCGGCATCTCCAGTCCCGGATCGTCGTAGCGGACCGCCTGGATCAGGAGACTCGCGTCGGGGTCACCGGGAACGATCGCCGGGCCCGTGTCACCGCCGATGAGAAGCTGATCATGGGTATCGAGTCGAAGTCCCGCTCGAATCCGACTTCCCTGCTCGCTGTGGCAGTTGAGGCATCGCCCGAGCAGGAGTGGTCGGATCTTCGATTCGAAGAAGTCCAGGTCCTTCCGATCGAAGGCCGGCTGCGCCACCATCATGCCCTGCATCGACTCATCTCCGGCCATGGCCGGGGCGTCGTTGGATTGCATGGGGGCCTGGGCAAGAGCGCCGCCGGCGATCGCGGCGGCGGCGAGCCGGGCGACGTCCGAGAAACGGAATGGTCCGGTGGAATGTCGGTTCGCGGCGATCTGCAAGGGTCTGGTGCTCCTCGGGTCCAATGCGCGAAAAACCCCTCTCATTGCATCGGCGACTCGAATAAGCGGATCCCCTTTTTCGCAGGATCGGCGATGCGGCCCGCGCGGGCCGTCACCGACTCGCAGCTCGAACCGAGTGCGGTGGTTCGACGTCTCGGATCAGGGGCATGGCCCCCAGGCGGCGAGAATCAGCCCCAGATCGGCTCCATCGACCGTGCCGTCCCCGTTGAGGTCGGCCTCCGGGTCGGATGTGCCCCAGGCGGCCAGCAGCAGACCGAGATCGCCACCGTCGACCTGGCCGCCACCGTCGAGGTCGCCCGGGCAGTCGGTCTCCGAGCAGGATCGCGCGGTCAGGCTGAAGTCATCGATCGCCGCTTCGACGATGGATCCGTCGCCGAGATCCGACGCGACGAAGCGAATCTGGGTCGTGGTCGATCCGGACAGGTCGATCTCGATTTCAAGAAGTCTCCACGCCGCGGCGTTGTCCGAGATCGTCACGATCGTCGTCCAGGTCGCGCCTCCGTCGGTGGAGATGTCGACGGGCATCGAGTCCTGATTGGGACTTGCGCCGGCATCGTTGCGGTACCAGTAGGCGAAGGCGACGGTTCCGATGTCGATGCCGGTGGTGTCGATCACCGGCGAGACCAGGGAGGTGGATCCACCGTCGACGTCGTTTTCGCCGAGGCTGCCTCCCGGCGAGCCCTGCCCGGTCACGAAGCAGACCGTGCCCGGATCGCTCGCATCGTTCTCCGGCTGCGCCGCGGTGCCGTTGGGGTCCACCCGGACCCAGACACCGGTGGTGGCGTCGTCGCCGGGAAGGCCCAGCGTCCACCCGAGATCAAGCTCGGCATCGTCGGTGAAGAAGACCTCCTCGTCGACCACGTCGATCAGCCAGGGACCGGATTGCGACTGGAGGATGATCGTGTTTCCATTCGTGGTCTCGATCACGAAGTCGACTTCGATCACGGCGCCGCAGTCCGCGGCGGGAAGCATGGCGAGATAGCGATCGGGGGCCGTCGAGGACATCGCTTCGATGGTGAGCGGCCCGCCATCGACGCGTGTTCGCACCGCGGCGGACATCGGGTCCAGCTCCGCGAAGACGGAGCTGATCGACACCACGAGTTCGGTGGGCGTGTCGACCGGAACCACGGCGGGGAGACCTTCCGGGAAGTCGATCAGGGCGTTGTTGCCGAGGACCTCTTCGCCGACGTAGAGGAACGACTCGAGGATCTCCTCGCCGCTCGGGATGATCTGGTCGGGGGGGAGGATGAACCCGAACTCGCCGGTGTCCCGGAGCTCGTAGGTGAACGCGTAGACCCCGGCATCGTCCCACGCCCAGTCGAGGCTGGTTCCGCTCGCCAGGTAGAGGTCGTGCGCGGGTTGTGGCGCGAAGATCCTGCCGTTCACCGACTCGATCGCCCCGGCGATGCCCTCGCCGAGATCGCGGTGGATGGCGCCCGCCGGGCCATCGGGTTCGGTGGAGTCGTATCCGTACGGCCAGAGCACGAGCTGGGAGTAGCAGTGGACGTCGAAGAAGACCGCGGTGTTGGGGTTGGCCGCCACGTCGTCCCGAATCGCCTGCGTCTCCGGCTCGCTGAACGGCGCGGTACCGCGATAGGTGTCGCTCCCGGTGTTTCCGCTCGATCCGGGACCGCCCCAGCCCGCGGCGAAGTTTCGATTCCAGTCGACGCCGAAGGAACCGTCTCCATTCACCTTCCGGGTCTTCCGCCAGAGGCGGTTCTCGTCCCAGGTGAACTGGTACCCATCGGGATTCGCGAGTGGCACGATGTGCCATGCCAGATCATCCACCAGAGGCGTGACCCGGTCGTCGGCACCATGCCCGTTCACCAGCGTGTCCGCGAGGTAGGAGATCGTCGCAGGACTGATCCACTCCCGGGCGTGAGCTCCGGCGACGATGTAGATGGCGGGAACGGTCGTCGGGTCCTCGGCGCCGGAAATGGTGTAGGCCCGGATCTCCCGGCCTTCGATGGACTCGCCGATGCTTCGCGACGTCACGAGGTCGGGACGACTCGCCTCGAGCGTTTCGTAGAACGCGAAGAGTTCGTCCTGCTGGTGGTACTCCTCGAAGAATCCCACGCCCGCGATGCCGTCCGCGTCGATGCGACTTCGTTCCTCGTCGATCAACCGCTGGACGTCGGGGATCATCACCTCGTACTCGATGCCGGTTCGATCAAGCGCTCCGATCCGGTCCGTCGGAAGCATCACGTCCATCGATCCCAGTCCGATCGACTCCGACCAGATGTCGCCCCCGAGCGCGAGCAGGGTGCGCAGTTCCCGGAGCGTGTCGATCTCGGCCCGCACCACCTGGTGAGCGTCGAATCGGACGAGCTCCTGCCCGCTGGCGATGGGCGGCGTGAGTCCGAGGGCGGACGTGGCGAGGGCGAGCGTGATGGACCGGGCGATGTGCATGGAGGACTCCGTGGTGACTTGACCCAATCTAGACCCGCGGCTCGACGATCGGTTCGGGAATCTCGTGTATCCGGCGGATTCCGAAGGGGGCGAGGGGCCGGAATTCCGAGCGGCGGTGACTCGAGGACGGCCCGGCGGGAGCGGATGCTCCGGCCGGGCCGTCGTCGAATCGAGCCGAATGAGGGGGTGGGTTCAAAGGTCCGGACGAAGCCAGGTCTTGAATCGCTCGAAGTCGATCTCCGACTCGGCGTTCACCGGGATCTCGTGCGCCGTCACGACCTCGTTGAGCTTGGGGTTCGCGAGGGTGATGATGCGGCTGGAGCCGTCGACGAACGACATCGCGAGGCGGTCCTGCGGATCCCAGAACGCCGGGAAATCCTTCCACCAGCCCACGGGATGAAGCGTGTCGATCACCCATCCGCCCCGGTTGTAGTTGTCCTGCCAGCCGGTGTCGTGTTCGGCGATCGTGTACATCGTGTTCGCGGGATTGCGGACCTTGCTGATCCGGTCGACGGTCTTCCCCCACGCTTCATTCGGGTTGTCCGGGATGTCGCTGATGAAGCCATTGAGCGAGTAGCTGCGTATCCTGCCGGTGGGGTCCAGCGGAGACTGGTACGCCCGCGCGTCCTGCACGTAGTCGAAGAGCGCCCCGTCCTTCAGGGCCTGCTCCGTCTCCTCCAGCGACCCGTCACCGTTGAGATCCCGGAGTCTCGGCGCGCTGGCGCCGGTGTTGTAGCTCTTGACCCAGAAGAGATCTCGGTTGGGGTTCGCGATACCGGGAGGGAATTCCTGACTCGCGGGGCTCATGAACTTGCCGTTGTTGTCCTGACTCCAGCTCACGAGACCGAGCTGGAGCTGGTGCTGGTTGCTCATGCATTCGGTCAGACGAGCGCTGTCGCGGAACGAACCCACGGCGACCAGAAGGAACCCGATGATCAGGGCGATGATCCCGATCACGGCAAGGAGTTCGACCAGGGTGAACCCGCGTCGAAAACGAGGCCGGGCTTGAATGGGGTCGTTGATGTCGTGCAAACCGTTCATCCTCGAAGAATGTTTCATGAGTCAACGATGGCCATCAATGGGGTCGAATCGCCCGCCCGGTGCGTGACATGGGCGGCCTGATTCCGTACGAACCTCAACCACCCACGACTGAATTCTAGTCGACAAATCAGGGCTTTGGTCGATGAATCCGGCTGGATATCTGATTATCAGACGCTCATTACCCGTTCTTGCGTCCTGAAACGGGGATTCGGGGTTGGTCAGACCGGGCCCAGAATATCCTCGGTCGTCTCGGAAAGACGACTCCATGAGTCGAGCAGATGGGTTTCGCCGCATCGGGTACTCGCGATCGCCAGATCGCGAAGCCATCGCCGGAGCCAGGTCGCTGGTGAGGCCGGCTTGAGGATGTCCCGGGGGTCGATCGTCTCGTCGAACGCATGGATCAGATCCTGGAACTCGGTGCCGTCGACGATTCTGCCACGCTCGTGGGGGTCGATCACGGTGATGCGGCGGTGCGTCGCGTCACGAACCGCGACCAGGAAGCGTCCCGGCACGTCCACACCGAAGACGTCGAGTCCGACTCGTTCCGCAGCGGCGCAATAGGCGAGGGCGCAGGGGACGGGCAGTGCGGGCGTGCCGTCGAGGATCAGGCCGAAGTCCATCGCATCGGGGTGGACCGCGACGTCTTCATGGCACCCGATTCCGAGATCGTCCACGATCGCCTCGTGCAGATGTGCCATCAGTCCTTCGGTTCCCCGGCTGCCCACTGCGTTCGCGCGCCCGGCAAGATGCGGAACCCGGCATCGAACCCGATGCGCGATCGCCTCGAGCCTGGTGTGGGCGGCATCGGGGTCGATCGAAGGGCGACGGTGTGCGGCGAGTGCGACGACCGCGTCCACGAGATCCCGATACCGATCGAGTTCGGTCAGGGACTCGCAGTACTTGGAGGTCCAGTTGGTCATCCGGGACGTGTTCCGAGGGAGGGGCGGTACGGGTAGGATCAATCGGTCGATTCGCGCGGAATCCAGTAGGAATCGCCGATGGTCCCTGCGAAGGCCCGTTTTCGGTCCGGTAGAGGTGTTTTGGCCCGTCGCGGACACCCTCGGATCCACCATTCCGCTCCATGCACCAATCCTCATCGACGCCATCCCGGCCCGGTTTCGACCCGCACATCGGCATCGTGGTGGTGAGCGGCCTGTTGATACTCGCTGGATTCATCGCGCGACGGACGGGTGGAGACGCGACGCCGGACATCCTCTACGTGCTTGCGATGCTGGTGGCGGCGTCCGACGTGCTGCTCGGCACGGTCAAGAGACTGATGCGCGGCGTACTCGACGTCGATCTCCTGATGCTGCTCGCGGCGGGCGGTGCGACCGCCATGGGCGAAGTCGGTGAAGCGGCGGTGCTGCTCTTCCTCTTCGCCCTCGGTCACGCCCTCGAACACCTTGCGATGCGTCGGGCGACCCGGGCGATCGAAGCGCTCGGTCACTTCTCGCCCTCGACGGCCCGGCGCATCGACCGCGACGGCGGCGAGCGCGAGATCCCGGTGGCGGAACTCTCGCCCGGTGACCTGGTGCGGGTGCGATCGACCGAACGCATCCCGATCGATGGTCGCATCGTTCGAGGCGAGAGCGCGATCGATCAGAGTCCGATCACCGGCGAGAGCGTTCCCGTCCGGGTCGTTCAGGACTCGGAGGTCTTCGCCGGGACGCTCAACCTTGACGCGGTGGTCGACCTCGAAGCGACCAGCGCGGCGGGTGAGACGTTGATGGCCCGCATGGTCCGAATGGTCGAGGAGGCCCGGCGAGAGAAGGCGCCGACGGAGCGGACCGCGGAGCGCTTCACGCGGATCTACGTTCCACTCGTGCTGCTGTCGGTGGGATTGATGATCGTGCTGCCGCCGGTGTTCGGCCTGCTGGGATTCTCGGAAGCGGTCGGCCGGGCCATGACGGTGCTCGTCGGCGCATCCCCGTGCGCACTCGCGATCTCGACGCCGGCGGCGGTGCTTTCCGGAATCGCGCGGTCGGCTCGAGGTGGGGTCCTCGTGAAGGGCGGCGGGGCGCTCGAAATGCTCGGAACCGTTCGTGCGATCGCGTTCGACAAGACGGGCACGCTCACCGAAGGTCGCCCCAGCGTCCGCTCGGTCCGGGTCGAGTCACCTTTCGACGAGTCGGAGGTGCTGGCCTTCGCGGCGTCGATCGAACGCGAGAGCACCCATCCTCTCGCTCAGGCGGTCGTCCGGGCGGCCGACTCGGAACGAATTCCGGTCGCCGATTCGGCGGAGGTCGTACCGGGGCTCGGCATGCGCGGCGAGGTGGCGGGACGCGACGTCCTCGTCGGTGGTCGCGGGCTGTTCGAGCAGGCCTCGATCGCCATCGCGGAGGAGATCGCCGCGGCGGCGGATGCCGCGGGCGAGGCGGGACGCACGGTCGCCTACGTCGCGTTGGACGGCCGGATCGCGGGACTCATCGAATTCGTCGATACCCAGCGAGCCGAGGCGTCCGCCGTCGTGCGGCGGCTGCGAGGACTCGGGGTGGATCGAATCGTGATGCTGAGCGGGGATCGGGCCGGTCCGGCCCGATCGGTCGCGCAGGGGATCGGCATCGAAGACGTGCGAGCCGAGCTCCTTCCTCGAGACAAGATCGAGATGGTCGCGGAACTCCGCCGCAGTCACGGTGGGGTCGCCATGGTGGGTGACGGCGTCAACGACGCTCCGGCCCTCGCGGAAGCGACGGTCGGTGTCGCGATGGGCGGTTGCGGAACCGACGTCGCCCTGGAGGCGTCCGACGTCGCCTTGATGGCCGACGATCTCTCCCGACTGCCGTTCGCACTCCGCATCGCGAGACGCACCCGTCGGATCATCCTTCAGAACGTGTTCGTGTCGATGGGCATGGTCGTTCTCCTGATCGTGCTCGGCGTGCTCGGTATCACGAATCTGGCGACCGCCGTCGTGCTTCACGAAGGGAGTACCGTGGTCGTGGTCCTCAACGCGTTGAGACTGCTCGGAGTGGCGGACGACCCCGTCGGGATCGGTGGAGGAAAGGAATCGTGAGTGGCGTCGAGATCGAACTCCGTGGGTTGGCGAAGACCTTCGACCGGTCGGTGGAGGCGGTGGCGCCGATGGACCTCGACCTGCGACCGGGTGGCGTCACCGCGCTCCTCGGCCCGACGGGATGCGGGAAGAGCACGATCCTGAGGATGATCGGCGGGGTGGAGACGCCGACCGAGGGCTCGATCGTCGTGCATCCGAAGCCGCGGATCGGATTCTGTTTCCAGGAGCCGAGGCTGCTGCCGTGGCGGAACGTCCTTCGCAACGTGGGTCTTCCGCTCGAACTCGCCGGTCGACCGCGCGAGGTCTGCCGCCGGGAGGCGCAGCGTCGTCTCGAGATGGTCGGGCTTGGTGACGCGGCGGAGCTTCTTCCCGCGGCCTTGTCGGGCGGGATGCGGATGCGGGCGGCGGTCGCGAGATCGCTCATCGCCGATCCCGACCTCCTGCTGCTCGACGAGCCCTTCGGGGCGCTCGACGAGGTGACCCGATTCCGGCTGGACGAGGAGGTCGCGAGCCTCGTTCGCGAGCAGGCCATCACGGTGGTGCTGGTGACGCATTCGATCTCCGAAGCGGTGTTCCTGGCGGACGAGGTGGTGGTGCTCTCTCCGCGACCTGCGCGGATCATCAAGCGATACGACATCCCTTTCGGTGATCGGGTCGCGTCGCTCCGCGGCACCGAGGCCTTCGCCCGGCTGCAGGCGGACATCTACGACTGCCTGCGCGGTGGCATGGCGGAGGGTGAATCATGAGTCGCCGAGCCAGTGTGTTCGCCGCAGTCTGGCCGCCCCTGCTGGTGGTCGTGATGCT
>JAACEA010000333.1 GCA_009936695.1 Planctomycetia bacterium | reverse complement strand
GCGGAATCGAGGATCGACTGAAGATCCTCCTCGCGGGTCCTGCGATCGACCGCCGTGTTCGAACCATCACGAACCTGCATGCTTCGACTGCGATCGACCAACACCGCGACCCAGTCCGGTTCGACCAGTTCGCGTGGCAGTTCGGCCATCGGTCCCGAGATGCACACGGCGAGCAGAACGAGGATCAGGGCGCGGATCGACCCCAGCAACCCTCGCGCACGGACTCCCGCATCGAGTCGACTGTACGACCAGATCGAGATTCCGAGGCTTCCGAGCACGACGAGGACCCAGATCCATCCTTCGAACGGACGCTCCCAGGCGAGACGGATCTCCTCGGCGCCGACGGGGAGGTCGCGGATTCCGAACAACCATCGTCCGAAGGTGCTGTTCATGCCGCCGCACCCTCCCGACGGGATCGATCGATCTCCGCGTCCGCGTTCGCGCCGGTCAGTCCTCGCGATCGACGGTTTCGAAGACCACCCCGTGCGAACCATCGAGCGAGCACGAGTTCGACGATCGCGAGCGCGAGTACCACCGCCACGAGGATCACCGCGAGCGATCCACGATCCTCCACCACCTCGAGGACGTCGGCGCCACTTCCGGTGAACCGCCATGATCCGGCGGGCTCGAGCCAGGCTTCGACCGCGTCGCGGGCGACGGGCTCGATCAAGCCTCCCATGACGTCGGGGTTGATCACGGCCTCTTCGACGACTCGACCGGCGAGATCGAATCCGATCGCGACACCGCTCTCTTCCGGGAGGTCGGGGTCATCACCGTCGAACTCGCGATCGACCATCCCGGGCATCACGATCCTCGCGATGCCCTTGCTTCGGAACATGGGTGTTCGCGCTCCGACGACGCCGTCGCCCCCACGTCTCGACAAGGCGGTTCCCTGTCGCGCGATCTCCTGCACGAGTGGAACCATCAGTGGTCGGACCGGAAGGTCGGTCCATCCGAGTTCGGGTGTCACCGCGAAGAAGACCACTCGCCCTGCGCCGACCGGTGCGTCGAGCAGCACCGGATCCCCGGCGTCGTCGACGAGAACGAGATCTCCATCCGGAACCCCCCCGACGGGAAGCCGGCGATCGATTCCGACACTCGGTGCGAGTTCGATCATCTCGGAGTCGATCAGGCTGGTGAGCGGTGAGTCGGGTTGCTCCGACGGCAGTCGCCGTGGCGGGTCGACGACGGATGACTCGAGGGCCACGGCCCATGGAAGGTCGAGGCGTTCGAGCATCGGGGATGCCCAGGCCCGGATCGTCGTCTCTCCCGGCGGGAGAACCACGACCACCCCACCGCGACGAACCCAGCTCGCGAGCGTCTCGTTGAAATCATCCGGAAGAAGGTCCGGTCGACCGAGCACGAGGAGTGACACGCCTTCGAGATCGCGTTCGTCGATCGTCGCCGGATCCGCGCGATCGATGTCGATCGCCTCGACGATCGTGGTGTCGGGTGACGGAAGCAGCGCCCGCTCGAACCAGTCGGTCCCACGGAGTCGATCCAGTCTCGCGGCACCGACGAGGTCCTCGCGATCCACCAGCAAGACCCGGGTCGGTTCACGCCCGGGCACGATCGTCACCCGTCGGTCGTCGAGGGGCAGTGCGTCGGCATCGATGGTGGCTTCGAGTACGCCGCCATCCTCGTCGACCCGGATCTGGAAGTCGACGCGGGACCGGGCGCGTCCCGCCGGCCAGTCCACCTGTCGGTTCTCGATGCCGGCGATGGCGTCGCCACCGAGACGAACGTTGGTGACGCCCTCCTCGAGCACGCCGGTGCGCCGGAGTTCCAGGTCGACCAACAGGAGATCGCCGGCACCCGCCGTGGACAGCGGTGTTCGGGCCGTCTCGATGGAGACGATCTGCGTGTTGGAATCGGTCGTGTCCGTCGGCGGCGAGGCGAAGAGTTCGACGGGTACGTCGGATGCATTCCGAATCGGAGGCGGGCGGCGACCGTCGTCGAGGCTTCCCCGACGGAAGTCGCTGAAGACACGAACCTCCTGGTTCCCCGTCTCGTCGATGCCGTCGTTCACCAGCTGCAGCGCCCCCGCGAGATCGGTGGCCCCTTCCCGGCTGGTCAGCCCCTCGATCGCCCGGATCGTCGAACGATGGTCGGTCGAGGGACCGAACACCAGACGACGCACGGGCGAGCCAGCGAGGATCACGGCGACGCGATCGTTGCCTCCGAGGGACTCGATGAGGGTGATCGCTTCGGCGGACTGTCGTTCGAGCGTGGTTCGACCGTCCGACTCCACCAGTCCGCTGACGAGACCGTCGTCGAGCACGAGGTGCACGGTCCGTGTTCCGAGGATCGTCGAACGTTCCCCGAGCAGGGGCTGGGCCAGGGCGACGCCGAGGATCGCCACGAGGATCGCCCGCACCGCGAGCAGGAGGATCTGTTCCAGTCGTGAACGTCGTCGGTGTCGTCGGGCCGCCTCCATCAACAGCGTCATCGCCGCCCATGCCATCGGGCGGCGTCGCCGGCGAAGGAGAAGGTGGACGAGGATCGGGATCGACGCGGCCGCGACGCCCGCGATCGCGAGGGACGTGGTCACGAAGGTCATCCCGCCCGACCTCCCCGCGCCAGCGTCGCTCGTCGACCAAGCAGCGCCGCGATGGCGGGGCCGACCGATCCGTGGGAGTCCAATCGCAGATAATCGAAACCGAGACTTCGAGCGGACCGCTCGAGATCATCGCAGTGCCGGGTCAGTGCCTCGAGATAATCCTCTCGAACCACCCGTGGGTCGACGTTCAGGCGACCCTCTCCTTCGAGCCCCTCGAACGGTATCGGTTCGTCGAGATCGAAGCGGAGCTCTTGTCGATCGAGCACCTGCATGAGCATCAGATCGTGGCGTCGGTGCCGGAATCGGGCGACTGCGGCACGAACCGACTCGGTCGGTACGAGCAGGTCGCTCACCACGATGAAGAGTGATCGATTGGTGACCGTCGCCATCACCTGGTCGACCACCTTTCCAAGATCGGTGGCGTCGTCGACCGGCTCGGTCGCGAGGGTTCGAACCACGCTGCGCCAGGTGTTCTTCGCGTTGGAACGCTTCACCTGGGCGCGGATTCCGTCGGCGAAGACCGCGAGCCCGACCCGGTCCCGCTGCTGGAGCGACAGGTAGCAGAGCGCCGCGCCGATCGCCGTCGCATGATCGAACTTCGTCCAGGTCCCGAGTCGCGAGGACGCGTCGGTCCCGCCCCAGCCCTGCTTCACCCGAAGCGTTCCGAACCGCATCGAGGCCGATGCGTCGACGAGGATCACGACATCGAGATTCGTTTCCTGCTGGTATTGCTTCAGATAGAGCTTGTCGCTGCGGCCGAAGACCTTCCAGTCGAGGTGCTTGAGGTCGTCACCCGGAACGTACTGGCGGTGCTCGGCGAATTCGACCGCGAGGCCCTGGTACGGAGAGCGGTGCATTCCGCTCATCACGCCCTCGGCGATCATCCGCGCCCGGAGCTCGAAGGACGTCAGTTGTCCGATCGTCTCGGGTGCGAGGTACTGCTCGGCCCGGAGGCCGGCCGAATCCGGTTTCGAATCGGTCAACGAGATCTCCGGATCGGGAAGAGTGGCGGACGCCAGAGCCTGCTTCGGTCGAGACGGTGCATCAACGACTCACGGAGTCGAGCGTCGACCGGGTGTCGGCGTCGGCCTCGTCGACCGGCGTGGTCTCGATGAGGCGCCGAACCACGTCGTCGGTCGTGATGCCGTCGGCCTCCGCGTTGAAGTTGGTGATCAATCGGTGGCGAAGCACCGGGAGTGCGACGGATCTGATGTGTTCGGGAGTCACATGGGACGAGCCGCTGATCAGCGCCTTCGCCTTCGCGGCGAGCACGAGGAACTGGCTGGCCCGCGGCCCGGCACCCCAGGAGAGGTAGTCACGAACGATTTCGGGCTTGTCCTCGAGTGACTCGCGCACCCGGGTCGAGCGAACGAGTCGGAGTGCGTATCGGGCGACATGGGAGGCGACCGGAACCTGACGAACGAGGTGTTGGATGCGAAGACAGTCTTCACCCGTGAGCACGGCATCGGCGCTCGTCTGCTCGTCCGCGGTGGTGCGCTCGACGATCGCGAGCTCGTCCGATTCCGTCGGATAGCCGACCCGGATGTTGAACATGAAGCGGTCGAGTTGGGCTTCCGGAAGGGGGTAGGTCCCCTCCTGTTCGATCGGGTTCTGGGTCGCAAGGACGAAGAAGGGGTTCGGAAGGGCGTGGGACTCGCCGCCCGCGGTGACCTGCCGCTCCTGCATCGCCTCGAGCAGTGCGCCCTGGGTCTTCGGAGGGGTTCGGTTGATCTCGTCCGCGAGAATGATGTTCGCGAAGATCGGCCCCGGGACGAACCGGAGGTTGCGCTGTCCTGTCGTCTTGTCCTCTTCGATCACTTCGGTGCCGGTCATGTCCGAGGGCATGAGGTCGGGGGTGAACTGCACCCTCGAAAACTCGAGGTTCAGGGTGCTTGAAAGCGTGTGGACGAGCAGTGTCTTCGCGAGGCCGGGCACACCTTCGATGATCGCGTGGCCACCGCAGAAGATCGCGATGAGCACCTCCTCCACGGTCTCTTCCTGGCCCACGATGACCTTTCGAACCTCGTTCCGGATCCGTTCGAAGGCGTTCTGGACCTCGGTGGCGGAGGCGGCCGGGTCGTCTTGGTGAAGTCTGGAGTCGGTCATCGTGGTTCCGAGGAGGGGGTCGTCTCGAATCGAACGTGGCGTCGAACGGGGGACTCGGTCCCCCGCATCTGGAGGGTGGATCCTGCGCCCACCCGAGTATAGTCGGCCCCCCACCGGCTCCAGCCGGTCCGCCATGGCGGATGCACGATGCCTGAACTCCCGGAAGTAGAAGCCGTCCGTCGCCAACTGGCGATGTCGATCCTCGACCGAACGGTCGAGCGGGTCCGTGTTCACCGACGAGACGTGGTTCGCGACACGAATGGGCGCCGCCGGGGACGGATCTCCAGCGAACAACTCGGTGTCGATCGGAGAATTCGACGGATCGGACGCCGTGGAAAACAGTTGATCATCGAGTTCGACGGCGACCACGGCCTGATCGTTCGTCTCGGCATGTCGGGCCGCATCGAAATCGGTGACGCTGGAGCGCGGCGAACCGTTCCACCACATCGACATGTCGCCTGGACGATCGCCGGCGGATCGGGCCGTCCGCGTCTTCGGATGGAGTTCATCGACCCTCGACGATTCGGAGGAGTCCATCTGTTCGAGAGCCCCGAGGATCGCGATCAGCGGGTCTTGAGCAGACTTGGACCCGAAGCCACCCTGATCGATGGGAAAGCCCTTGGTGGCCGGCTGAAGGCGAGTGAGAGGGCGATCAAGGCCGCTCTTCTCGATCAACAGGTCCTGGCGGGGATCGGGAACATCTACGCCGACGAATCCCTGTTTCGATCGGGCATCCGGCCGGATCGGCCCGCCTGTGACCTCAGCGACCAGGATCTCGCTCGGCTAGCCCGGTGCATCCGCACGACACTTGGCCGAGCCATCGACGCCGGCGGCACGACCCTCCGGGACCATCGACTGCCCGACGGATCGTCCGGGACCTTCAGCGATGGTCATCTCGCGTACGGCCGATCGGGGCAACCCTGCACCCGCTGCCGAGTGCCCATGGTCTCGTCCATCGTGGCGGGCCGAACGACCACCTGGTGTGATTCCTGCCAGGCCTGATCAGGGATCATCCCAATTGATCCACAAGCAACACACAACACATTGGTGGTGTCCGAAAAGGTTCTTCGAGGGAAGAAAGAGTCTTTCATCTTCCCTCTTAGAAGAAGTCGCGCCGGTTGGTGGAGAAACCACCTTCGGTGATCATAAGCCGATACTGATTCGTGTTTTGTAGTCCAGGTGGGCGTGTTGGCGCGTTGTCGAATCGGTGTCGTTCAACTTTGGTGACTGCCCGGGTGGCGATCCCCTGGGCATGATCAGGATGAGCTCGCTTGCCCACAGGTTCACAACACACGGTGGGGCGGTCAGCGAACCGGCGCCAGGCGACGGATTCATCCACAACGATTGTGGATGGCTCGGGCGACGAAAGCGCAAGAAGAACCCGGCTG
>JAACEA010000033.1 GCA_009936695.1 Planctomycetia bacterium | reverse complement strand
CTGCGTGACCGTTACATGCCCGTCATGCCACAGTGGCTGTTCTACTACTCGCTGTTCACGCTGCAATCCACCGGCTGCAACCAATGGTATGGCCTCTCCAACGACGCTGATGAGGGTGGCGTGCATGCTTCGCAGCTTCTCGAACTTCCTGCATGACCTTCCGGACCCGGGTGCCGGCGGCCTTGTTGCCGCCTGCGGCCTTCTGAACGTCATCGTGGCATGAATCGATCAATTGCCGAAGGTTTTCATAGGCTTGCATGCGATGCGCTCCTTGCAGTCTGTGTCGCGGTGGCGGGGGCTTCTTCGGAAGATCCCGACCCTCCGACGGGGCGTTGCGTTCCAATGTAGGGGGTTCATCGGAAGAATGCTGGATTCAAGGCCAGTAACGGCGATTTTATGATTTCGTGATCAGAAAATCAGATCCATCCGTAGCGTGCGGGCTCGCCGGAATCTTGATGAGATGGGGGCCGATGCGCTCAGGATCGCGGATTTTAGGCCCATGATCGCGTTTGAATGCGTCGGCGGCCGTGCTCTGGGGCAACTTGGCTTCAGACTCGGAGGTCCGCCTTTTTGTTGATCTCGTTCTCGTAGCGGCGGCGCATCGGCGCGATGCAGGTCTCGACGAAGGTGTCGACCTGGGTGGGGGCGAGCCCGATGAACCGTTTGGGATCCATCAGATCGTCGATCGGTACGGCCGCGAATTCCGGCGTCTTTCGGAGACGTTCGAGCAGATCGTTGTCCTGGCCCTCGTGCTTGATGCGGCTGGCGGCTTCCATGCTCGCGACTCGAATCACTTCGTGGAGCTGCTGACGATCTCCTCCGCGTTTCGCGGCCTCCAGCATCAGGTCCTCGGTCGCCATGAAGGGGAGTTCCGCGGCGAGATGGGCTTCGACCACTCGTTCGTGCACCACGAGCCCGCTGGTCACGTTCTCCATGATGTCCAAGGCCCCGTCGAGGGCGAGGAAGGCTTCGGGAATGCTCAGTCGTCGATTGGACGAGTCGTCGAGCGTTCGTTCGAACCACTGGGCCGCGGCGGTATCGAGCCCGTTCCCGACCAGGTTCATCACGAACCGAGAAAGTCCCGTCGCCCGCTCGCATCGCATCGGATTTCGCTTGTAAGCCATCGCGCTCGAGCCGATCTGGTTGGCCTCGAAGGGCTCTTCGACCTCCTTGAGATTGGCGAGCAGCCGGAGATCGTTGCAGCACTTGTGAATCGCGGCGGCCACGAGGGCGAGTGCGTTCAGCAGGCGGGCGTCCGCGAGTCGCGGATAGGTCTGGCCGCTCACCGCCCAGGTGGCATCGGCAGGCCAGTCCAGCCGCTCGGCCACCAGGCGTTCCAATCGAGCCACTTTCTCGGGATCCCGATCGAGGAGTCCCAGGAACGACGCCTGCGTGCCCGTGGCGCCGCGCATGCCCCGCAGTCGGAGGCCGTCTCGGACGCGCTCGATCTCCTCCAGGCCGATCAGCAGGTCCTGGGCCCAGAGGGTCGCCCGCTTCCCGACGGTCGTCGGTTGGGCAGGCTGGTAGTGCGTGAACCCCAGCGTCGGCAGATCCCGATGCGTCGAGGCGAAGTGCCCCAGTCGATCGATGACGCTGGCGATCTTGCCGGCCGTGAGCTCGAGCGCATCCCGCTGGATCAGCAGATCCGCGTTGCACACCACGTCCTGACTCGTGGCGCCGAGATGAATGATCCCGGCGGCCTCGGGGACCAGGTCTCCGAAGGTGTGCACGTGTGCCATGACATCGTGCCGCAGGTTTCTTTCGTGGGCCGCCGCCGCGTCGAAGTCGATGTCGTCCACCGCGCGTTCGAGGGCCTCGAGCTGGGAGGCGTCGATCGGCAGCCCGAGTTCCTGCTGCGCCTTGGCGAGCGCCACCCAGATTCGGCGCCAATATCCGAACTTCCGCCTGCTGGAGAAGATCCCGCGCATCTCGACGGAGGCATTTCGTGATTCCAGCGGGGACCGATAGCCGCCATGAACGTCCGAAACTATGTTCTTGTCCTCGGAATGCATCTTGTTGTTCGTTTCCCTGCGAATTTGGAACTAGACTCGGAAGGCTTCCGAACACGATGCTATCTCCCCCCCGTGATCTCTGGGGTGGTGGCATCCATGGGTGTCGCCCGGGTGGAAGCCGATGCGTCCTTTTCGCATCTCAAGCAGTGAAGGCATCCAGATCCGATTTGTGAGACGATCCGGAAGAATCGAAGAAACGACGTCCCGTCCAGAGTCAGTGGGTTTTCATGGCCGAGCCAGCGCGAAAAAAGGCAACTGAGCAGGCTTCGTCGTCGACGAGCCGTCCTACCCGCCCCGGGATCATCGGGAACAACGCGAGTGGTACGCATGCGGCGATGGATCCGGATCCAAGCCGATCCGGCGTCCTCGGCGCCGTTCGCACCGACGATCCCATCGCCGATCCTGATCAGGAGTTGATCGAGGCGTGGCGCAATGGGTCCGAAGCAGCCCTCGACACCCTCTTCGAGCGGTCACAGGGTCGAATCTACGGCCTGTGCCTGCGAATGCTCGGTCGTCCGGATGCCGCAGCAGACGTCGCGCAGGACGCCATGATGCGAATGTACGAGGGACTCCCCCGATTCGACGGACGGGCCCGATTCAGCACCTGGAGCGTGCGGGTCACGCTCAACTGCGTGTATTCGCATCTCCGACGCGAGAAACTTCGACGTCATGCGAGGCTCCCGGAAGGAGATTCGGGATTTGAGCTCCGAAGCAGGGAACCGGAGCCGACGACTCGCATCGAATCCACTGACCTCCACCGAGCAGTCGTGGCGGGACTCGGCCTCCTGGATCTCCAGGCACGGGCCATTCTGGTCCTTCGGGACCTTCAGGGTCTCGACTACGGGGATATCGCGGAGGTGCTCGGAACGCCGATCGGCACGGTGAAGAGCCGACTGTTCCGAGCCCGGGCCGCGCTTCGCGAGGCCCTCGGACGCATGGGCCACGTCGGCTGACCGACGAACCGCCCCGAGTTCGGGGCACCCCTCCAATCAGAAGTGCGGTACGCCGGTTGCCCCGATCCCGTGCGATCACGGATCGTCGGGCGCGGGGATTCGATGTTCGTCCCCGGAGGCCGGCGCCCGCCGGCAGGGGTCGGGAGTGGGGCCGAGGTCGGTCGGAACGTGCTGGAGATGGCGTTGGGAAGGTATCTGGCGATATGGTCTGCGTGAGAGACGAGCCGATCCAAATGGAGCGACGTTCCGAGCAGGCTGGCCTTGCTCGGATGGATCTCGAAGGTGGATCTCGAGGATTGATCTCGAGGGTGGATCTCGAGGGTGGAACTCGAAGACGACGAACAGGTGATGACCGCTGATGACACCCGATGATCTCGACAACTTCGATTCGGACTCCGATCCGGCCATCGAGGCGCTCGGATTCGGTGGCCTCGAGACCGACGACCTGCTTCGCTTCATCGAAGGTGAGATGGCACCGGAGGAATCCGAGTCGTTTCTCGAGTCGGTGCGGGACGGTGACGCCGACGCCGCGGCCAGACTCGTTCGAATGCGACGTGATCACGAACTCATGCGGTCCGCGGCGTCGACGTCGGCCGGGCCGGACCTGCTCGCGCCGCTCCGGGCTCGGATCGCCCGAGGCGAGTTGATCGGCGACGGGCTTCTCAACCAGGTGAACCACGAAGGCATCGAACCGACCGACATGATGTCCAAGTCGGTCGAGGAACTCGCCCGCCGACGCCGATGGAACCGCCGACGTCCGTT
>JAACEA010000032.1 GCA_009936695.1 Planctomycetia bacterium | reverse complement strand
TCGAGGCGAAGATCCAGGGCGAGCCCGGCGATCTCGTCCGGCCGAAGCGGCCGATCGTGGATTCGGATCTCGTCCAGCGTGCCTGCGAATCCGCCTCCTCCGGGGTGGGCGCGCCCGACGGTGAGCTCGTCGATCGCATTCAGTGGCTGGCGTCCACCCTCGGCCGCATCGACCTCGATGCCGTCGACGTAGAGGACGAATCTGCCGGTCGAAGCATCACGAGTCAGGGCGACATGATGCCATTCGCCGTCGTTGAAGCCCGGGGCCGAGTGGATGAAGGTCTCCGGACGTCCGACCCCCGCGGAGATCACTCCCGGTCCGACCATGGCGATGCCGAAGTCGTTCACGATGCCGGGGACCTCGCCGTCGATCAATCCCGAGCCGAGGAACCACCGAGGATCACTCGCGGAACCTCGGGCCTGCGCGGTCGTGCGGAGCCAGAAGCTGACGGTGAACGACTTGTTGGCGGAGTTCGGAATGGTCGCGCGGTCGTCACCACCGTCGAATCCGAGCGCGTTGCCCACTCGGCCTTCGCGACCGAGTCGTGCGTCGATGAGGCGGCCGGGATGGTTGCCCGTCGAGTCTCGAAGCTCGCCCTGTTCGGAATCATCCATGGGGTAGTGGGCGACGAGTCCGGCATCGCGCGGATCAGCGTCACTGGAGAGGACCACGGTCTCGGCGTGGACCTGGAGTCTCTGGAGCGTGCTGGCGAATCTCGCTTCGTAGCGGTCATGGGCTTCGGCGAACTCCGCCTCGCCCTCCGCCCCGAAATGTTCGGGCACCTGACGGGTCACGTTGTTCGCGTCGATCGCGTTCCCCATCCGCTCCTTGTAGGGCGCGAGATCGCGGAAGATCGCGGCCAGCCGGTAGTAGTCACCCTGGAGGATCGGATCACGCTTGTGTTCATGGCAACGGGCGCAGGCGACCGACATGCCCATCATTCCCCGGCCCACCACGTCGATGATGGAATCGAGATCGTCGTTCTTCGCGAGCTCGACGTCGGTGGGCTCGTCGTCCCAGATGCCAAGCCGGTAGAAGCCGGTCGCGGTCAGGGTGGAGAGATCACGGTCCGGGAGTTCGTCGCCGGCGAGCTGCTCGACGAGGAATCGATTCCATGGGAGGTCCTCGTTGATCGCGTCGACGACCCAGTCCCGATATCGCCAGGCTTCGGGTTTGACGCGGTCTCGTTCGTAGCCGTCGGTGTCGGCGTAGCGAACCGCATCGAGCCAGTGCCGCGCCCACTTCACACCGTGCTGCGGTGACTCGAGAAATCGGTCCACCATCCGCTCGTAGGCCCCCGGCGCCTCGTCGCCGATGAACGCCGCGATCTCGGCGGGGGTCGGCGGGAGGCCGGTGAGGTCAAGGGCGACGCGGCGGACGAGGGTGTGTCGATCCGCTTCGGGCGCGGGAGCGAGATCCGCATCTTCGAGTCTGGCGAGAATGAAGGCATCGACGGGATTGCGAACCCACGGCGCCCCATCGACGTCGGGGACTTCCGGGCGCACGAGCGGCTGCCACGCCCACCAGTCACCGCCCACGGGAA
Source organism: Planctomycetia bacterium (assembly GCA_009936695.1). Classification (GTDB taxonomy): domain Bacteria; phylum Planctomycetota; class Phycisphaerae; order Phycisphaerales; family SM1A02; genus UBA12014. The sequence continues at coordinate 2,637 of JAACEA010000032.1, read as the reverse complement.
TGTCGGTGTCCGCCTCGGCATCTGAAGGATCCGCACCGACGCCATCCGCCCAGGTCGCGCCCTCGAGAACCCATTCATTCAGGATCGCGATGTCGTGATCGGAGAGACGCCCCTTCGGAGGCATCCGGTAGTCCTCGTGCTCCCACGAGATCATTCGAAGCAGCAGGCTCGATTCGGGACTCGCCTCATCGAACGCCGGACCCCGGTCACCGCCTTCGACCATGCCGGGCCGATGGTCGAGTCGCAAGCCGCCTTTCGGACGACCGTCCGACCCATGACAAGGCAGGCACTCGCGTTCGATAATCGGCCATGCTTCCGATTCGAAGAACGCGGACCGGCGGACGATGTCCTCGTGCTGGGCGAATGCAATGGAATCGAGGCCGCTGATCGACAGGGTCGCGGCCAGCGCCGGGATCACCGTGCTCATCGGGAGCGAACGAATTCCAGGTCTTCGGTTCTTCATGATCCTCAAGGCAAGTCGTCCGGAACTTCGAATCGCCCCCGTCGTGAACATCACCATGATTCTAGAGACACGGCGGTGAACTCAACGAGCCTTGATCCATGTTCGGTACGAAAAAAGACCGGGTAATCGGCGAACGGGCCCTGTCATTCCGAGAATCCCGCCCGTCCGGGTTGTCGCTGGAGCCGCCGGAGCGGAAGCGCGAGGATCTTGCGGGCCGTCAGCATCGCGACAAGGTCGTCGAACAGCACGGGGCGGAATTGCCAGCAGTCGACTCCGACGTCGGTCGATCGTCCGATCTCCTCCAGTCGTCCGTGCGTGTGGCCGTAGAGATGCAGGGATCCGTGTCGCCCACCTCGCCAACTGCGCATCGGGTAGTGGCTGCAGAAGACTCGCCTTGCCGCGCCGTCGAGTTTCACATCGAGCAGCTCATGCACCTCGTCGAAGATCTCCTTGAACTTTCGGCGATCCGGGTCGTGGTTTCCGCGGACGAGCACGATGCGACCGGCGTGCAGTCGCTCCCGGACCCGGGCGGCGACGCCGGCCTTCGCCCGAGTCCCGCCGCAGTCACCGACGAAGTCCCCCAGATGGAGGAGGAGGTCCCGGGGACCGACCACCGCATTGCAGCGTTCGATGATGGCGGTTTCCATGCGCGAGGCGTTCGCGAAGGGACGGTCGTATCTGGCACAGGCGTCGGACTGCCCGAAATGCGTGTCCGCCGTGACGAAGATCCGTCCCTCCGTCGTCAGTTCCGTCGTCACGGGCGGGGCTCGCGGAGCGGGGTCATGCGCGGTTCCTCATCGGCCGGTGGCGCGAGATCTTCGAGACGAAGAAGCGTGATTCCGGCGAACTTCATCACGGCGTTCCGCGGAGATGCCAGAGGAAGCAGCCGGGCCATGGTTTCGCCGGCCTCCATGATCTCGATCTCGCCGATCGAAAAGGAGCCGAACTGAGTCCAACCATCGGTCGCCTCGGTCCGTGCATCGACGGACGATTCCCCGACGCTGAATCGAATCGGAGTGCCCGCGTCCCGTCGAGGGCAGGCTTGTTCGATCATGACCTGGAAGCGACCCGGCCGATCGATCCGCATCGACCACTCGAGGCCATCGTCGACGTCCGACCATGATCCCCACGACGTCCCGCCATCGGGGGCGAACCGCTCTCGCCGGATGGCGTCGCCGATCGGGAACGCATCACTGGCACTGAGTTCGATGGTGCCGTCGGCGGACTCGGTCACGCCGACCCGATACGCGCAGAGGCGACGAGCGGCGTCCTCCGCGTTCGTTTCGAGTCGGTCGATCCGTTCCATGAGGCGCGTCCATGGAACCACCACGACCGAGGTCCTGGTCCGCCGCGCGACGGTCCAACCGACGAGGCGACCGTCGAGGTCCACGACCGGCGATCCCATGTGGTGCGGGGGTATGTCGGCGTCGAGGAGGTGCACTTCGCCGAATCCGCCTCGAAGCCGGCTGGTTCCGGTGGTGGTGTTGGTGGGGAGCCCGAAGGTGCTCGCGCCGGGTCGGATGCCCAGTTCCATCTCGATCTCGCGGGTGACACCATCGCGGGCGACCTCGAATCGGACGAGATCTCCGATGGCTCGCTCGTTCAACTCCCCGGCGAGTGCCCGACGAGATTCAAGGGGCCGTCCATCGAGACTGCGGAGAACGTCGCCGACCCGGAGTCCCGCACTCGCCGCACTGGAACTTGGAACGACGCGGGTGATCCTGATGCCCGAGTCGTCCCCCACGACGGAATAGGCGATCCCGATGAACGGGCGGTCCTCGGAAGCGTCCTCGACGCGCAGAAAGTCCCGGTCGCGGGCGACGATTCCGAAATCCGCGGGATCGCCGTCGTCATCGAGCACCACGAGCATGGTGCCGGCTTCAACCGGGTCGGAGCGGAGGTCGGGGCGGCGCGCCGGGCCGGCGACGCCGGGTGCGTCGAGCAGGATCAGATCGAGTTCCGCATCGATGGCGAGCGGCGTGACGGGAATGGCCATCCGAAGTCCGTCGACGGGACTCTCGTAGATCGCGATCGCCTCCCGTGATTGGCGGGCGAGCAGGGATGCCTTGGCGACGATGCGATCCGGTCCGACGATCGTGCCGAATCCGACCAGGCGATCCTCGTACCGAATCTCGGCGGTGAACCCGGGTGTGGATCCCGTGGACTGGGCGATG
>JAACEA010000332.1 GCA_009936695.1 Planctomycetia bacterium | reverse complement strand
GGCGGCCGGCATCGCCTGCCCTGGCCGAGGCGAGGTCCCTGGATTCTCCCGGGTCGATCGCGAGATCGAACAGCTGGACGCTGTCGGTCTCGTAGTGCTTGACCAGTTTGAGGTCGTCCTTGATGATCGCCGACTGGGGGCCGTCCTGGCCTTGATAGTGGGGGAAATGAAACGTCAGGAAGTCGTGAGGTCGGTCGACCGAGTCGGCGTTCCCGGTCAGCACGGGCAGGAAGTCGCCGCCTTCGATCCCGTCGGGGAGTGCGGACTTCGAGCCGGCGATCGCGGCGAAGGTGGGCAGCAGATCCGTTCCAGTGATCCGGATGTCATGCGTCGATCCGGACGGGATGTCCGGACCCTGGATGATGAACGGCACACGGATGCCACCTTCCCACAGCCCGCCCTTCCCGCCGCGCAGCGTCCGTTGGCGGCCACCGCTTCCACCACCCCCGTTGTCACTCATGTAGATGATGTAGGTGTTCTCGGTGATGCCGAGATCGTCGAGGTGATCGATCAGTCGACCGACGCCCGTGTCGAGCTCCTCGGTCATGGCGGCCCGGAGGATCTCCTTCTCGTTCCGGCGGCCATCTGCCGCCCGGTACCGTTCGATGAGTTCAGGGGACGCGTTCTGGGGATAGTGCAGCGCGTGGTAGGACATCTGCAGGAAGAAGGGCGTGCCAGTGGCCCGGGCCGCATCGATGAATTCTTCGGCGCGGGTCGTCATGCCCATGATGTCCACCGGATTCGGCGCGACGTGCGGTGCGGCGTCGGCGTTGCCGGTGTCCCCGTCGTGCGCGTCGTAGCCGTGGGCGCCCGGTCCGCCCCCGGAGAGATGCCACTTGCCGAAATGAGCGGTGGTGTAGCCGGCCTGCTTCAGGATTTCGCCGATCGTGGAGTACGCCGCGTCGAGGTTCCGTTCACTGACGGGGGGAATCAGCGCATGGCCGTCGGCCGCGGTGACCGATCTGGCGGCCTTGGTCCAGTGCAACTGGCCAGGGGTTCTTCCGGTCTGGATGCTGGCCCGACTCGGCGAGCAGACAGGGGCCGGCGCGTAGCCGTTGGAGACGCGCATGCCGCGTTCGGCCAGCTCCGCCAGCCGCGGCGTCCTGACGAAATCGCTCCCGGACCCGGGGTTCCCCGGTTCCATCGGGACGGACAGGCCGTTCCAGCCCTGGTCGTCCGAGAGGAGCAGGATGATGTGGGGGCGATCGCCTCCGTCCCGTTCGGCTGGTTCCGACCCGGGGCGCTCCGAACCACGGTTGCGGGAGCTGCTCGGTCGGCGTGCCTCCTGCGGGATCTCGGCGGGCAGGTTGGAGGAGTCCGATCGAGCCCTGCCGTTCCGTCGATCGGGATGGGTTTCGACCCGTCCTTCACGATTCGGGTCGATGAACTCGAACCGCCAGGATCCGTCCGGCAGACGACGGTAGTCGATGATGTGTTCGTCTCCCGCGAGGGTGTAGGTGAGTCGCCAGTGCGCCGCTTCGATCGCCTCGAATCCAGAGACGATCGCACCACGCAGCGGCTGGGTGAAGGGCCGGACCCCGCGGGCGTTGGGCCGATTCTCGAGATCGACCTCGCCGTGGAACGACGCCTGAACGTAGGGAGGGCGATCATCGCTGCCGTGGTAGTGGTACGGGGCTTCCAGCCAGGTCTCGCCCGCATCGGGATGCGGATGCGGGTGTTCGTGGCCGTGGGAACCATCGAGGTCGACGGGGCGGCGTCCCGCCAGGTCGGTCGGCCCGAGGATCGGATACCCGTCGAGGGCGAAGGCGACCGGTGCGCCGGATGGACGTCCGGCGGCGAGATGCATCGGGGCCACGTGATAGTGGTAGTCGTCACCGCGCCCGGCGTGGCCACCCCAACGATCCAACTCACCCGCGGTGCTGGTGTCGGTGCGTCCGTCCTGCTTGATGGGGTTGAAGATCGGGACCCCGTTGATCGCGACCGCGACGGGGCCGTCGAAGGGGATCGGCGTCGGGGTCGACGAAGGAATCGGATTTCTCGGGATGCGGAATGCGTTGCCGTCCCGGTATGCGTGTGGAATCGGCACCTGCTGGTTCCAACTGCGAATGCCGATCATCATCGGATGATCGGGCATGCCGTCGCTCTGGACGTAGATCCAGTCCTCATCCCATCGCACGTCGACGCCCGGAACGTCACGGAACGCCGCGACCTGCGGTGGGGCCTCCCCGACGTTCGTTTCGGGAACGACGAAGCCGGCCTCTCGTCGTGAGCGGAGGTTTCCACCGCCGCGGCCACCGCGATCTCCTCCTTCGGCATCCCGTCGGCCCCCACGCTGTCCATCTCGACCTCGTCCACCGCGTCGTTCGCGCCCATCGGCGTCCTGGCCCTGGTTTCGACCGCCTGCGTTCCCACGCCCCCCTCGTTCCTGCCGGTCGCCCGCCGCCTGTCGTTCCGCGGCGTTGATCCGATCGTCGCGGTCGGTGTCCATGTTCCGGAACATCCGATCGAAGCCGTCGCTCAGTTCGATCGACGACACCGAGCCGTCGCCGTCGGAGTCGAGTTCGTCGAAGTGGCCGCGAAGAAAACCCGCGCTCGCCGAACGAACGCCCCGCATGTCTCGAGACTCGTCGCTCGAGATTCGACCGTCCCGGTCGCGATCCGCCGATCGAAGGGTAACTTCGAGATCGGCTTCGAGTTCCTCGCGTTCCAGCACGTCGTCACCGTCGCGGTCGAGTTCGTCGGCATGGGCGACGAGCCAGGGTTGCGCGTTGGGATCGCGGGTCACGGGTGCGGCATCTCGTGAATCCGGTCGACGAGTCTCGCGACCCTCCGGGGGCATGGCGGACGTGGACGATGGCGGCGCGTCGATGGTCGTCCGAAAGAGGACCGTGTTGTCCAGATCGAGGTCGCCATCCCAGATGAACTGCGCCGCCCCCCAGTCGACGGTGTCGAACGTCGGAGCGTTCGGCCGGACCTCCGCCCGGGTGTGTTCGGTCGCCGCGGTCCAGGTCGAGTCGTCGAAGCCGGGCCTGGTCCAGCCGTCCGGTTCCGCGGATCGTCGGACCCGCGGGCGATTCATGTTGGCATCGATCGGCCCATGGTGGATCGTCCGAACTCTCCAGGCATCGTCGCTCACCACCACCCCGTCGATCGAGACGATCAGTCCGCCGTCGCCGATGTTGGTGCCGTCGTATTCCAGTCCGGTCTCGGGATCCGCGAAGTCGCGGGCACGGATGGCGATCGTCATCGGATACTCCGGGACGATCTCGAACGAGACGACGTTGTGCGGGGTGAACTCGATCGAATCGACCGCGACGAGTCGTCCGTTGACGTGCATCTCGAACCAGTTGTCCGCGTAGACGTTCGCGGTCACGCTGGTCGGGCGCGGTCTCCCGCCGCGTGGGGAAGTGGCGTCCGCCCCACGATTCCGGCCACGTTCTCGAGCCGACTGGCGGGTGTTCGAGCCGCCTCGACGAGCCCGTTCGCCACCGCCACCACCACGCCCGGATCGGACGGTCGAGGGATCGAAATCGGGATTCGGCCCGAGCAGACCCGGGGCCTTCGTGTCACGTCGCCATCGTTCGAGCCGGGCAAGCATCGATGCCGCGCGTTCCGGTACCCGGTCGGCGAGATCACGGGATTCTCCCGGATCTCGGGCGAGGTCGTAGAGCTCGATCGATTCGTCTTCGAGCGACTGGATGAGCTTCCAGTCGCCGAGTCGGATCGCGCTGCTGGGGACGTTTCCGCCGATGTACGCCGGAAAGTGCCAGAAGATCGCGTCACGATCCGGCCCCGGACCGCCTTGGAGTTCCTGCGCGAGACTCGTGCCGTCGAAGCGATCCGCCTCTGCCGGTTCCACGCCGCAGAGGTCGAGCATGGTCGGGGGGAGATCGATCGACTGGGTCGGCGTCTCCGTCCGTCCCGGATTGACACCGGGCCCGGAGATCACGAGCGGAACCCGGATTCCCCCTTCGAGGAGTGAACCCTTGCGACCGCGGAGAGGTGCGTTGTCGGAGACGTCGCCGCCGTTGTCGCTGGTGAAGATGAAGATGGTGTCTTCGGGGAGGGCGTCGACGAGACGACCCACGCCCTGATCGACGTGGTCGACCATTGCGGCGTACGTCGCCTGATCCGGATCCAGACTCGCGTACCTCGCCACGGTCGCCGGAGGCGCATCGAGGGGTGTGTGGACCGCGTCCGGAGCGAGAAAGACGAAGAAGGGAGTCTCGCCGCATCCTTCGGCGAAATCGATCGCCTCATCGAACAGTGCATCGGTCGAATACCGGTCTCCGTCGAAGTAGCCCTCGCGGAATCCCAGGCGCTTGTAGTGTCGGAACTCGTCGAATCCCTGGCCGGTCGGGGAGTGGGGCCGGTTCTGCCCCTGCCCGAGGTTCCACTTGCCGATGCAGGCGGTGTCGTAGCCGGCGTCCCGCAGGGATTCCGCGATGGTGCGGAATTCGGTCGCGAGTTCCGTGGTGTTCGGGGGCGCCAGGAATCGTCGTGCATCGGCACGGCCGCCCATCGAGTCCTCGACGGTGTACACCCCATGCCGAGGCGTCCACAGGCCGGTCATGATGCAGGCGCGGGTCGGTGCGCAGTTCGGGGCGGAGGCGTACGCGGCATCGAAGACCATGCCGGTCCGGGCGAGACGATCGAGATTCGGCGTCCGGTGGACCGTCGAACCGGTGACCCCGATGTCCTTCCAGCCCATGTCGTCGATGAGGATGAGTACGACGTTCGGGCGATCGGGCGCCGGAACCACGGGTCGCCCCGTGGCGGCGATCGCGACGCCGACCAGGATCGAGGTGAGCATCATGTTCTTCCTTTCGGATTCATGAGGCCCGAACGCGATACCGAGCGGTCGATTGCGTCGTCCGGCCCGGAAAAACCGGAGAAATCACGGACTCCGGGGAGCGGGCACCTGCCTGCTCCACCAGCGATCGGTGACGAACATCGCCGCGATGCAGAGGACCGCCCCGCCGAGGGCGACGCCACCGAGCCGTGCTTCGGTCAGCGCGATCAGCCCGGCATCGAAGATCGCGAGGGCTGCGACGAACCGGATCACGAACCTCTGGAGCCGGTCGGGAAGGTCGGCGAGATCATGGATGGCGCGACGAAGGGCGATCCCAAGGACGGCGAATGTCAGGGCGGACACGATCACCGCGTAGAGCGCGCGACTTCGGTCGAGACCGGTGGGTGGAGTGGCGAGCAGCAGCCCCGCGAGGCCGCTGCAGCCAAGGAAGGGAATCAGGAGCACGTAGGCCACCCGTTGCGGCATGCCTCGATACCGGCCTTGCGTGACGCGGACCGGTTCCGCCCGGACCTCCGGTCCGCACGGCGAACCGCATTCGGGGCAGATCGACTGGTCTTCGAACACCTGGTACCGACATTCGGGACAGGTCGGCGAGGTCGGATCGAAACGGCCCCACGCCACGAAGCCGGCGGCGACGAAGTGGATGTGGATCACCGTGAGGAGAAGACAGGCGATGAGAAACTCCGCGCCCCCGCCGCCGAGGAGCGCGTCGGTTGATTGCGGAATCGCCGCGGCGAAGCCGATCGCGTAGATGGCCGTCCGCCGGGTCGCGAACGCGAGTATGCCCGTGAGACCGCGGCGGCCTCGCAGATCGTCGAGAACCATGATGACCGCGAAGATCGTCGCGACGATGCCGCACGCGGGCCGGATCATCCACGCGATCGCGGTACCGATGCCGATCAGCAGAAGTCCGCGGCCGGAGACGAACGACGAGTCGTCGGTCCCGGTCCGGGGCGACCGGACGTCTCCAAGGTGCAGAAGGGTCGCGACCGCGAGCACGAGCAGCGTCGTGTTCCAGTCGATGCCGCCCTGGATTCCCGACGCGAGAAGGACGCCCGTGGCCACGTTCGCCAGGGTGATGGGAAGGCTCGAAACCGGACTGGGATCGAATCGAGGGCCCATGGTGACGATCATACGAAGCCGGAAGCGATCACCGCGCCATCAGGTTCCCGCGATCCGCCGGTGAGACCATCGAACCAGGAAGAAGCACGCGATGGCGACGACGACCCCGATCCCGGCCACGAACCGGGCGTCGGCGGTCGGGCTCGCGGCCCAGAAGAACGCCATGACGTCGGCATCGAAAAGGGTGAGCACCGCGATGGATCGCAGTACGAAACGACCGACCGCCTTCGGATGCCGGGCGAGGTGTCGAGTCGAGTTCACGAGATAGGCACCGATTCCGATGCTTCCGATGATGACCGTCGACAGGAACAGGCCTCCGTTTCGCGGCGGTCCCAGCATCAGGGTGAGGATGAGCAACAAGCCGAACGGGGCGAGCAGGATCAGGGTGGCGGTTCCGTACCAACCCCTTCGTTTCCCGAGCCGTTCGGTGGTGATCGCCACGATGCTGTCGGCGTCGCAGGCCGTCCCCCCGTTGTTGTTATTGTTGTTGTTGTTTCCGTTGTTGTTGTTGTTGTTGTTATT
>JAACEA010000331.1 GCA_009936695.1 Planctomycetia bacterium | reverse complement strand
CGGCTCAGAACGCGAAGAGGAAGTCCAGGGCCTCGGCGATGAAGCCTCGCTGGGTGGATCGTTCCACCGCACCGGTGTGGACCTTGTCGACCGCGAGATCGTAGAGCTGGTTCGAAGTCACGGTGCCGTCGGCGGTGATCCAGTCGGACCGGGTGCTGCCGGTCAGGCGGATCTCGGTACGGTCCCCGCTCCAGTTGCGAACCACCCGTGCTTCGAGCACGAGGTTCCCGTTGGGCTTCACCTCGACGATCCGGGCGGTGATTCGATCGGTCATCTCATCCTGTCGCTGGTACCGACCCTCGCCCTCGAACTCCTTCTCGGCGCCGATCTCGACCCCGGGAAGTGAATCACTGGTGCTGGGGCTGAAGGTGAACGCCCCGAGGTCGAAGCTCGAGAACTCCGCCACCTCGGCCTTCGCGACGCCTTCGGTCTCGAGCTCCCGCTTCTGATCGATCTTGGAACGGCTCTTCTCGATCACCACGATCTGAATCAGGTCCTCTTCACGCCACTCCCGCGCCGCGGGCATCAACGAGACGGTTCCGAACCGGGTGTCACCCGCCCGGATCGTGCCGTACATGTGGAATCGGGCGGGCACGGACTGAACGCCTTCATCGACCCTGCCGGGCAGGATGACGGGCGATGCGTCCCGCGCGTCGGCGACGGCCGTTCCCGCGAACCCGGAGGTCATGGCGGTCGCCGCGATCGCGATGCCGAGGAAGCCACGGCGGACGTCTTCGAGACGCCGGACACGGGTGCTGGTGCAGTGGTCGGTGCGATGAGTCATGACTGGCCTTTCAGGGAACGGTGATCCGCGTCACCGCGATCACGTCGGGAGGATTCAGTTTCGGGGGAGTCGAACGCGTCCGGGGCCGACGATTTCGGCATCGAACCAGGCGGTGCGGTCACGAGGATCACTGGTGCGAAGCCGACACTTGATGGTGTCGCCGACGCGTCCCTTCTCGATCGCGATGCCGCGAACATGGATGCTGACCTGGCCGTCGTCCGCCATCACGACGACATCGTCCTTCCGATCGATCACGATCTCGGGCAGGAGATGACCGACCTCGAGGGCGTGCCCCATGGGGACCGGGACCTGCAATTGACGATCCTCGATCGAATCGAGATCGAGCACCACGCTCGACGGGCGAACCGGCCGCGACTCCAGCGTGAAGTCGGACGGATCGAGTCGACGGCCGGAACGCAGTTCGCGGGATGCGACCGGCACCGTCTCCATGATTCGGATCTCGACGGGAAGGAGTCGTGCCCTCGAGAGGCGTCCGTCGGCACGGCTTCCACCGACTCGGATCTGGAAGCGATCACCGCGCACATTCCCCTGCACCGTGATCTCCGCGGTCGTGAGCCCCTCGATCGCCGTCGCAAGTCGCGCCGAATCGATGCCGACCCGGATCGATTCGCTCTCGGGGCCCCACGCTTCGATCACCCGTTCCGCGATCTCCTCGACGATCCCGCCCCGATCGAGGAGCTCGAACGGCGATCGGAGATCGATCGATGCCCGACCGGTTCCGCCGGACTTCGCCGCGGATCCGGAACTCGATTGGATGGCGAGGCCGGGGGAGACGACGTCGGCCCGGACGGCCGGCGGCCGGACCCGGGTCATTCCGCCTTCGAGGGAGAGTTCGCCCCAGTACGCGCCGGCGTCATCGAGCAGATCCCGGATCTCGTCGACCCGGATCCGCACCACGTCGTCGACGGCCTCCGAGCGGACCATCAGGCCGCCGAACCCTTCGGCGACCGCACCTTCGAGGATCGCGATGTCGCGGAGCAGCACGGGCTGGTCGTTGGTGGCGAGCCGTACCGAGTCCCGGAGCCGGATCACGTCCGCCGCGGCGGACCCGATCGCGAAGAGGGAGATGGCGGCGATGGAGATCAGCATGTTCATGAAGAATGCTCCGACTCGGCGAAGGACGAGGACGACGAAGGATCAGTTGGCGATGTTCACGACGGTTCGGAGCGTCTCATCCGCGGCCTGCAGCGCCTGGCTGTTCATCTCGAAGGTCCGCTGCGTCCGGATCAGGTCCACGAGCTGGGTGACCGGATCGACGTTCGATCCTTCGAGGTAGCCGGACGTGATGCGACCGAGTCCGTCGGTTCCCGGGTCACCGGTCTGCACCGGTCCCGAGGCATAGGTCTCGAGATAGAGGTTCTGTCCGATCGTCTCGAGTCCGGCGTTGTTCTGGAAGTACGCCAGTTCGAGCTGTCCCGCGAGCACGGGTTCGTTCTGATTCGGATCCTGGTAGTAGACGCTGCCGTCGCTCCCGATCGTGACGGCCTTCGAATCCGGAGGGATCACGATGCCGCCCTCGATCCGGTACCCGATGTTGTTGGCGAGGACGAGACTTCCCTCTTCGTCGACCAGCAACGCGCCGTCGCGGGTGTAGGCGATGCCCTCGCCGACGTCGCCGACGTCGACCTGCAGGAACCCCTTCCCTTCGATCATGACGTCGAGCGGTCGACCGGTGGCGATCGCGGGCCCCTGCTCGAAGTCGAGCTGGGTTCCGGCGACCTCGACCCCGAGGCCCACGAAGAGTCCGATCGGGCTCGTGGAGTCCGCGATCTGGTTCTCGACGCCGGGCTGCTTCTTCTCGATGTAATAGAGATCCTGGAAGTTCGCGCGGCTCGACTTGAAGGCCGTGGTGTTGGCGTTCGCGAGGTTGTTGGCCGTGATGTCCAGCTGCGTGTTGAGGGCGGACATGCCGCTGGCCGAGGTGTTCAGTGCGAGGCTGCTCATGGTCGTGGTTCCTGAAGGCGGATGGGTGCGGGGTTCGGGATCAGGCGACCGCGCCGAGGCGGTTCACGGCGAGTTCCATCATGCGGTCGTGAAGGTCGATGAATCGAGCGGAGGCCTGCACGGCCCGGCTCGACGCGACGAGGTCGGTCATGCTGCGGATCGGGTCGACGCCGGAATCCTCGATCCAGCCCTGCTTGACCAGGACGTCCGAGCCGGCATCGGGGACCTTGCCGGCACCGAGGTACCGGTAGAGGTTGTCGCCACCCTTGCGGAGCTGGTCGGTGTCGGGTCCGGCCACGCGGATTCGATCGACCGACTCGCCGTCGATCGAGATCGTTCCATCCTGCCCGATCGAGATCGATCCGGTCTCGGGCAGTCGGATCGGGCGATTTCGAACGGACATCACCTGACGGCCGTCACCATCGACGAGCTCGCCACGGGTGCCCCGGTTGAATCCCCCGTCGCGGGTGAAGGCTTCGCCCTCGCCGTCGCGGACCACGAAGAAGCCCGGGCCACTGATCGCGAGGTCGAGATCGCCACCCGCGGTGAATCCACTCTGGGCGAAGTTCGTCCAGGTGGGCTCGGCCAGCACGCCACCGCCGAGCCGCTCGAGCAGCAGCTGGGAAGGCACGTCGAGTCCGAGTTCCTCACGGGCGATCGGACGTTCCCGGGTGAAGGTGTGATCCGCCTTGAAACCGGCGGTCTGGGCGTTCGCGAGGTTGTTGGAGATCACGTCCTGCCGATGCATCTCGGTCGAGAGTCCGGCCGCCGACATCCAGAGTCCGTAGTTCATCGAGGCGTCTCCAAGGCGTCACCACCGACGGTGGCGATCGAATCTCCGTGACTGCAAGCAACGGCCGCGCCACCGTCGTTCGACATCGCAGTACCGCGATGAACCGCGGCCGCGAGCCCGGCAAGGCGGAGAATCTCCGCTCCGAGCCCGTTGGAGTGATTTCGAGGATCCATCTCGCGGCGCAGCATGTGCAACAGACGCGCATCGATTGCCGATTCGGATTCGGTTCCGATCGACATGGGTCGGGCCTCGGGTTGTCGCGAGCCGGTCCGGAGATCCTCTCCGGCCGCTCGGGGTCGTTCGATCCGCATGGGGCACTCCTTGCCGAAAGCGGTTGGAAGAGATCCCATGCAACCACCATGCCCGCCCCCCGAAACGTGGACGGCGATGGCAGGAAGGCCGATTGCACGGTGTCGCGGGCGAGACTCGCCGCGATTCCTGCGCCGATCGCCATCGGACCAGGGGCGAAAGATGCCGATCCGCCGGCGGTGGACGCGTTCCGGGAGCGGCCGCAAGACCGGCGGCGTGAGACCGCCGCGGTGTTTCCGGACGATCTCGCTGATTGCATCGACTTGAATCTGGCCGGAATGCGATGGTTCATCCGATGACCCGGACGATGGCCGGGAGGGCTCGCACGGATCGCGGGCACGCACCGGAATCGCATCACCGGGCCGAGCACGGCCCGACCAGTCCTCCGGCGAAGGACCGCCTCGCATGCAGACCGCACTCCGCAACGACACGCTCCAGTTCGATCCCGAGCTGCACCGGCCGCGGGCGCATCGATCCGGCCCGGCCGCCGGCGAGACGACGGATCGCGGGTTGCTCGCCGAGGATCCGGCCGCGACGAACTGCTGTCCCTACTTCGAACGAAACGACGAACGATGCCAGGCCCGATTCTCACTCGCCCGACTCTCGGAAGCGATGGACGTCTGCCTCGGCAGCGGCGTGGCCGGATGTCTCATGTACCACCGCCTTCGGATGGAGGAGGAACAGGGCGTCGTGTTCGCCCACCCCTCCGCTCCGGCTCCCGTGACGCTCACCCATGACGGCGATTCACTCCGGCTTCGACCGACCGGTTCGTGACTTCCTGACCTACGTCCGGATCGAAGCGGGACTCGCGCCCGCGACGCTCGAGGCGTATGCCCGGGATCTCGGCGACCTGATCGGCACCCTTCGATCCAACGGGATCGATTCAATCGACGACGTCGGCCCGAACGATGTCGCGGATCATCTGCGCGGACTCAGTCGCGATCGCGGCTTCGAGCCGACGACGATCACCCGGCATCTCGCCACCGCACGTGTCTTCTTCCGCTGGCTCTGCGCGAACGGACGGATCCGGAAGGACCCGGCCCGGCTGCTCGAACGCCCGACCCGGTGGAAGCGGGTCCCCGGCGTGATGAGTCCACGACAGATGCGGAAGCTGATCGAGGCCCCGGAACCGGAACACGGTCGACTCTGGGTCCGGGATCGCGCGATGCTGGAACTCATGTATGCCGCCGGTCTCCGGGCCAGCGAAGTGACCGCCCTCCGCCTCGACGAGTTCCACGAGACCCTCGCGAGCCTCACGGTCACCGGCAAGGGTTCCAAGCAACGCGTCGTTCCGATCGGCGATCCGGCGGTCAAGTGGACCCTGAAGTACCTCACCGAAGTCAGGCCCGATCTGCTTCGCTTCGACGACGGCCGCGACCGGGCCCATCTGCTGCTCTCCTTCAGCGGACGCCCGCTCGAACGCGTCGCGGTGTGGCAGATCGTGCGGAAGTACGCGGCCATCGCCGGCATGCGGAACGTGCACCCGCACAAGCTCCGACACAGCTTCGCGACCCATCTCCTGATCGGCGGCGCGGACCTTCGCGTGGTTCAGGACCTGCTCGGCCACGCGGACATCGGCACCACGCAGGTCTACACCCACGTGGATCGAAGCCAGCTTCGCGAGGTGGTCCGAAGCTACCACCCCCGCAACTGAACGATTCGTTCAGCGATGTCCGCCTCGGCCGCCGATCGCTTCCGCGATCTGCACCGCATTGAGCGCCGCACCCTTCCGGAGCTGATCACCGGCCGCGAAGAACGCGAGCCCGCGGCCATCCGGCACGCCCGGATCCCGGCGGATCCGTCCGACGAGAACCTCGTCGCGTTCCGCCGCATGGATCGGCTCGGGGAACCGACGGCCTTCGCGATCATCCACGACCTCGAGCCCCGGCGCATTCGCGAGGATCGCCCGGGCCGCTTCGGCGTCCACCGCCCGATCGAATTCGAGGTGGATCGCCTCGCTGTGCGCCCGCAGGACGGGGACGCGGACACAGGTCGAGGAGACGAACAGGTCGGGGTCGGCGAGGATCCGCCTCGACTCCGTCTCGAGTTTCCGCTCCTCCCGGTTCACGCCGTCCGCGTCGACTTCGGAGTCGTGACTGAAGACGTTGAAGACCCCCTGTCGCCCGAGGGTCGTCGTCGGAAGCGGCTCGTCCGCGGCCCAGGCCCTCGCCTGGGATTCGAGCTCCGACATCGCCGCCGCCCCGGCGCCGGAGATCGCCTGATAGGTGCAGACGGTCATTCGCAGGAGGCGGCCCAGTCGCCGGAGCGGCGCGATCGCGGCGAGCGCGATGATGGTCGAGCAGTTGGGATTCGCGATGACGCCCGGGCCCGTGAAACCGTCGAGCACCGCGTCATTCACGCCGCAGACCACCAGTGGACAGTCGGGGTCGTCGCGAAAGGCGCTGGAATTGTCGATGACGACGCACGAGGACGCGACCGCGATCGGCGCGAGCCGGCGACTCGTCTCGGCGGTCGCCGCGAGAAAGACGGTGTCGGATGCCTCGAACGCCGCGCGGATCCGTTCCCCATCCGCCGATTCGACGGCGATCGATTCGCCTCGATGTTCCAAGGACCGGCCGGCGCTGCGCGACGACGCGAACAGACGAAGGCCCGACGCCTCGATCCCGCGATCGGCGAGGATCGCGCGGAGCTCGGCACCGACCGCGCCGGTCGCACCCACGATGGTGACGTCCTTCATGCGATCAGGGTATCAGCCAGCCGAACGAAACCCGTCGGAGGCCGGTCCGATCAATCGAACGCGTCGGCTTCGATCACGATCGCCGGCAGGTCCGGGCTGCGGACCTCGACCAGGCGGAACTCGTCCGAATGGCGATCACCGGCCCGGATCTCGATCGTGCCGAGTCCGGCCCCCGGCTTCATCAGGAGCGCGAGACCCTCGGCATCGGTGGTCCAGACCCCCGTGCTCCGAAGCTCGCCGGTCTCGGGATCGTGCAGGCCCACGATCAGGTCCACGCCGCCGACGGGTTCGCCGGTCCTGCGATCGAGCACGATCACCCGGGTCGGTTCGTAGTGTGGTTCGGCGATCGTGATGCACATCTCCGACGGCACACCCGTGGATCGCCGGGGATCGAGTCGAACTTCGGATCCGATCCGACCCGTCGCGCCGACTCGGATCACGGTCTCCATCCCGTCGGGAACCTCGATCGTCGCATGGCCGTCGCGATCCGCGGTGGTCGTGATCGCGACCGGCACGCCGAAGAGCGTCCGGGCGATCTCGTGATCGAGATACGAGGTCGAGCAGTGCTCGACGGTGGCATGCGGAACGACGGCGCCGGTATCGGCGTCGAGCACGGTGATCCGCATCGACCTGGTCCGCATGGGTCTCATCTCGAGCTCGAGCATGCCCGTTTCGACGGCGGTGTTCCAATCAAGCGTGGTCGTGGCCGCGCCGGTGTCCGCCGGCGTCGACGAACCGTTCGCGAACTCGACCACCATCGGTTCGTAGCCCGGGCGGACCACGAGCCACGAGGCGTCTCGCCGACTCGCGGAGAGCGACGCACGACCATCTTCACCGGTGGTCACCAGCGAGTCGTCCGCGAGCCCCTGCAACCAACCACCCTCGACGTGCTGGGCGATTCGAACCCCGTCCACCGGAAGTCCGGTGTCGACGTTGGTGGCGACGATCGCGAGATCACGAGTCACCTGATGGGACTCGCAACCGACGAACGTGGCGACGAACGCGGCGGCGGCGATGCCGCCGGCGAGATGACGACCGATGCGTGAAACGACCTGCGACATGGAACGACCCTCCCGGATGACGACGTCGCACCGATGTGCGATCCGAACTGGTCGTCGTCCTGCGGCGCGGGTCGCGTTGGCGGGATTCCGATCAACGCCGACGAACGCGGATCCGGGGCCTCACAGATCGCCGCAGCATCGTTTTCGGACCTCGGAATCGGCCGTGCCCATCTACTCGTGATCGAGGATCTCGATGCCCGCCGAACGCCAGGCCGCCTCCGCGACCTCGCCACGTTCCTCGGCCACGAGGATCCAGTCGGTGTCGAACGTGGAGATCGCCAGCACCGGAACCTCCGCGATTCGGAGCGGCTCGATCAACTCGAGCAGGACGCCGACCAGTTCGAAATCGAGCTTTCCCGGGACCGACCAGGCGCGGTACGGCCCGCTTCGCTCCACGTCGGGGAGGGTTTCGACCGCGGAATCCTGCCAACTCCGCACCAGGGTCGTCTCCTCCGGCGTGCGGATCACCGCGTCGAGCGGCCCGGATGGCACGTCGTCGGACGGCGGTACGGGGACGTCGGGAGGGAGTCGCAGGACCGCCATCCGACCGGTCCGTCGGCGGAGTCGCCGACCCGGGGCCTGCTTCGAAGAAAGGTCCGGCATGACGAGGAGTCCCCGTGGAATCCCGGTACACGCCTCGTGAGCGGGGTCGAAGCCCCTGCATGCGGCCCGGGCCGTGATCCCGCCCCGCGGAGGTTGACCGAAACGGGACCGGGTGTAGAATCTCGCGTTCGGCGAACGCCGATCGATTGG
>JAACEA010000330.1 GCA_009936695.1 Planctomycetia bacterium | reverse complement strand
GTGATCGACGAGGCCGACGCCGATCGCGACGCGTTCCGACGCGCCGTCGACCTCGGCTACGCAGGCGTCAGCGTGAAGGCGTGCAAGGGCGTCTTTCGCGCCCTGGCGAATCGCGGCCTGGTCGAGATCCGTCGTGCCGCCGGTGATGGTCGCTGCTTCCAGAGCGGCGAGGACCTCACCAATCTCGGTTCGATTCCGCTGCAGCAGGATCTCGCCCTGCAGGCGACCATCGGCGTGCCCGACGTCGAACGAAACGGACATCACTACTTCCGCGGGCTCGATCATCTTCCGGAATCGACCGCGACCCGGCTCGCCCGGGAACTGCCGGGCCTCTACGTCACCTCGCACGGGATGACTCGTCTTCGCGTCGATGAGGGACGACTCGATCTCCGAGGCGTCGTCGACGGCGTCGGCTTCGGTGGCATCCTCGGCCCGCTCGATTCCACGGACTGACGCTCCCTTGCGGTAGAGTCTTCCGCAGACCGGTTCCCGCATTCCCCAAGAGACACCGCATGGACTTCACCCCACCGGGACGATTCAAGACCGCCGAGGACTTTCGCGATCGATGGCGTGAACTCGATTCCGATCGCGGACTCGATTGCGATCTCGAGGTGGGCGGCCCCGGGGATCCGCTCGCCGAGGCCTTCGAGTTCACGACCCCGGACGGTCCGCGCCGCGTGGGCAATCGATTCGTCGTGCACCCCATGGAGGGTTGGGACGCGAACGACGACGGAAGCCCCAGTGACGACACCATCCGGCGCTGGCGACGCTTCGGCGAGAGCGGCGCGAAGCTCATCTGGGGCGGCGAGGCGTACGCGGTGCAACCCGACGGCCGCGCCAATCCCAACCAGCGTCATCTCAATCCCGATCCTGCGGTGGACGACGCCGCCAACCCCCGCACGCTGCTCGAGACGCTGAGGACCGCCCATCGCGATGCGTACGGATCGACCGACGATCTTCTGACGGGACTCCAGCTGACGCATTCCGGCCGTTTCAGTCGACCATCCGGCACCAGCATGTCGCCCCGCATCGCCGAGCTGAACCCCGTGCTGTCGGCGAAGTACGGCCTCGACGCGAACGTCCACGTGCTCACCGACGGCGAACTGCGGGCGATCTCCGAGAACATGGTGAAGGCCGCGTGCCTCGCCGCCGACGTCGGCTTCGACTTCGTGGACGTCAAGTGCTGTCACGGCTATCTCCTGCACGAGCTGCTGGGAGCCCACACCCGCGGCGGCGACTACGGCGGTTCGTTCGAGAACCGGACCCGGCTGTTCCGCGACACCGTGAGGGCGATCCGCGAGGAACGACCCGGACTGCTCGTCGGTTGCCGGGTGTCGATCACCGACACCTACCCGCTCTTCCGACGCGACGGCGACGCGATCGGACATCCGAAGGGCGTCGAGAACCACCTGCCCTGGCGGCACGGCTTCGGCGTGAACGCGATGGATCCCACCACCAGCGACTTCGCGGAACCGCAGGCGTTCCTCGAACTGTGTCGCGATCTCGGCGTGTTCGCCGCGAACCTCACGGTCGGCAGTCCCTACTACTGTCCGCACCTGCAGCGCCCGGCGGCCTACCCCCCGAGCGACGGATACCTGCCGCCGCGCGATCCGCTCTGCGAGGTCCAGCGACATCTGCACACCGTGCGAACGATCCGCGCCCTGGTGCCGGATCTGCCGTTGGTGGGCAGTGGATGGTCCTATCTGCAGGAGTGGCTTCCGAACGTGGCCCGGGTCGAGGTCCGACTCGGCATGGTCGACTTCGTCGGCCTCGGCCGATCCATGCTCTCGTATCCGACGCTGCCCGCCGACGTGGTCGCGGGCCGCCCCCTCGACCGCAAGCAACTCTGCCGGACCTTCAGCGACTGCACCACCGCGCCGCGGAACGGCATGATCTCCGGCTGCTACCCGCTCGACGAACACTACAAGTCGATGCCCCAGGCCGTCGAACTCAAGGTGCTTCGCAAGGAGGCCTCGAAGGCATGACTGAATCGAATGACCGGAACATCGCCCGATTCGCGGAACTGGACGCCCGTCCACTGCCGGGCCGGATCGCGGGGTACCTGCGATACATGGGGCCGGGATATCTCCAGTCCGCGATGACCCTCGGGGGCGGCAGCGCCTTCGCCGCCCTGTTCAGCGGCGCCGCGTTCGGCTATCAGCTGCTCTGGGTCGCCCCCGCCGCGATGCTCCTCGGGGTCATCGTGATGAGTGCGATCGCCTGGCAGACCCTCTCGACGGGCGTCGATCCGTACGACGCCCTGAAGCAGCACGTCCACCCGGTCTTCGCGTGGGCGTTCGCATGGGGCGGCCTCCTGAGCTCGATCATCTGGCAGTTCGCGCAGTACGCGCTGGCCGCCGCGATGCTCTCCCTGCTGCTCGGGGTCGAGCCGTGGGTCGGGGGCCTCATCGCACTCGCCTGGTGCGTCGCGGTCGGCCTCCTGCATGGACGGGCACGCTCGTTCATCAGGACCTACGAAGTGATTCTCACCGGCATGGTGTGGTTCATCGTGGTCGCGATGGCGGTGGTGGTCTTCCAGTCGGGAGTGCCCGATCTCGGCGACGTCGCGAAGGGGTTCATCCCGTCGATCCCGAACGACTGGACGGGAACGAACGCGGCCGGCGCAGAGACCTCCATCTCCGCGATGACCCTGGTCGTCTCCGGCCTCGCGGCGGCGGTCGGCGCGAACATGCTCTTCGTCTATCCCTACACGCTCCGCAAGAACGGCTGGGGTCGGGCCCACCGACGCCTCGCCCGATACGACCTCGTCTTCGGCATGTTCATCCCCTTCACCATCGCGGTGAGCCTGATGGTGATCGCGAGCGCCTCGGTGTTCCACTTCGGTGAAGGTGGATTCGCCGGTTCGAAGATCCACCCCGCGAAGGCGGCGGAGATCTTCGCATCCCCCGACCGGCTCGGTCCGGTGGTCGGCCTCTGGATCTTCGGGCTCGGAATCCTCGCGATGGCCCTGTCCTCGATCACCATGCAGATGCTCGCCTCGGGTTTCGCCGGCGTGAAACTCTTCGGCGTCCGCGAGGACTCCGCCGGTCACAAGTTCTTCATCCTCCTCCCCGCCATCGGCGTGCTCGGGGCGATCTTCTGGTCCAACATCGCCCCCTGGGTGG
>JAACEA010000329.1 GCA_009936695.1 Planctomycetia bacterium | reverse complement strand
GGGCTCGAGTCCTCGGTCGGTCGGAATTCCAAAGGCCTTGGACGCCGATGCGAGCCCCGATGCCTCGTCGAAGCTTCCGGCGGCACCATGAATGCATGGAATTCATGGAATTCATCGAAGCCACGCCGGACGGCGTCGCCTCAGCTCTTGGCGCCGAGCGGATTGTGGAAGTGCTTGTTCTGCACCGGGATGACGGCTTCCAGAACGTGTTCGAGCACTTCCGCCGGTGAACCGATCGCGGAGACTTCGGTCACGATCGCATCCGAGTAGTGGGCGAGGACGGGACTCGTCTCCCGATCGTAGACATCGAACCGTCGACGGATGACGCGCTCGTCGGCATCGTCAAGCCGGTTCTCCTTGATCGCCCGCTTCTTCATTCGTTCGACCATCGCATCGAGATCGGGGCAGACGAGGTGGACGATCTGCAGGACGTCGACGTACGGCTCGAGCGCCTTGGCCTGGCCGAGACTTCGAGGAATGCCGTCCAGAACCAGCAGATCGACTCTCGGCTTGTAGAGACTGAGCACCGTCTGGGCGTGCATGTTCTGACGCCACATCTCGACGGTCAGCTCATCCGGGACGAGCTCGCCCTTCGAGGAGTACTGGAGGAACTGGCGGCCGAGATCGCTGGTGGTGTCGAGGGATCGGAACACGTCCCCACAGGCGAGATGGAAGAACCCGGGGATCTGTCCGAGGATCTTCCCCTGCGTGCCCTTGCCGGCGCCCGGAGCGCCAAAGAGCAGAACGGTCTTGAATCGATCGGGCATGGGTCGCGAGCCTCCCAGGGCGGCGTGTGGTCGACTTCGGAAGTATCGGACAAATTCCGTTCGGACGAAAGTCGAAACGCCCGGTTCCTCAGATCGGGGATCGAGGTTCGGGATCCCTGATCTCGACACTTCTTCCACCGAATCCGGTCCGACTTGGCGTCCCCGGCCGTTCCCCGTAGGGTCGGTGCGATCGCCGGCGTCGTCGGCGAGTCTGTCTTCCCGGAGCTGTGGCATGCAGGGCATCGTCTCGAAGTGGAAATGGCGATCCCCGTCCGCCGCGGATGCGTCCGTGGAGGCCACGTCGGGCCCGCTCGCGGATCGGGTCCTGCGAGGCCGCGAGATCGAGGATCCGGTCGCCTTTCTCGATGACGGCTACGGCCGGGTGGTGCCGCCCGAGGGGCTTGGTGGCGCGGTGGAGGCCGGTCAACGGCTCTCCGAGGCGATCGCCGCGGGCCGCCGGATCGTGATCCATGGCGATTACGACTTCGACGGGATCGCGGCCTCCGCGATTCTCGCGCGGTCCCTGCGGCTGCTCTCATCCGAAGCCGAGGTGCGGGTGGTGCTTCCGGATCGGTATCAGGGGGGGTACGGGCTCTCGGTCGAAGGACTCCGACGAATCCGGGAGGAGGGTGCGGACCTGGTGGTCGCCGTCGACTGCGGCATCACCGCGATCGAAGCGATCGAGGCCGCCCGGGCGGATGGGCTCGACGTGATGGTGCTCGATCACCATTCCTTCATCCGCGACGAGGCCGGCGACATCGTGCTTCCACCGGCGTGTGTCGTGGTGCATCCCGGTCTTCCGGTCGACGACCCGAGCTGTGTCGGTACCGATCATCTGTGCGGTGCCGCGGTCGCGTTCAAGGTGGTCTGGGCGACGGCAAGAGCGCACTTCGGATCCGATCGAGTACCGGCGGTGATGAAACGTGAACTGGTCGAGGCGACGATCCTCGCCGGACTGGGGACCATCGCGGACGTCATGCCCCTGGTGGAGGAGAACCGCGCGCTCGCGGCGCTCGCGCTCCGGGGACTTCCGAATTCAGGCATCTCCGGCCTTCGGGCGTTGCTGGTGGAATCCGGGCACGGTCTGCAGGACGGCCCGGTGCACGAGGAGACGGTGCAGTTCCAGTTGGCGCCGCGGATCAACGCGCTCGGTCGCTTCGGCTCCGCGATGCCAGCCGTGGAGTTGCTGACGCTGCCGGAGGATGGAGCGACGACGTCCGCGCGGGCCGCGGAGATCGCCGCCGGAATCTCCGCGACGAATCTCGAGCGGCGTTCGGCGGAGCGAACGATCGTCGAAGAGGCGAGCGCGAGGGCCGAGGCCGAGGGGCAGACCGCGGCGGACCATCCGGTGATCGTCCTTGGCGACCCGAACTGGAAGCGGGGGCTGGTCGGGCCCGCCGCCGCCAAGCTCGTCGACCGGTTCGCGCGTCCGGTGATCCTCTTCGAAGCCTGCGAGGACGGAATCGCCAGGGGATCCGCTCGGAGCATCCATGGGTATTCGATTCACGACGGCCTTGCCGCCGCGGCGCCGCTGCTGGAGTCGTTCGGAGGCCATGCCGCCGCGGCCGGCTGCGCCGTGCGAACCTCGCGGCTCGACGAGCTCCGGGCGACGCTGGTCGATCATGCTCGAACCGAGATCGCCGCCGTCGATCTCACGCCGGTCGTCGAGATCGACTGCCGCGCGGTGATCGAGGAGATGGACGAGGTCGAGGATGTCGAGGGTGTTCGACGACTCGCGCCGTTCGGCCCCGGACATCCGCGACCGAGCGTGCTGGTGGAGACCGTCCGCCCGATCGAGACGCGATGGGTGGGACAGGATCAGGGGACGCTTCAGCTCCGATTCGCGGGGGCGGGCGCGCGGAGCGTCAAGGCGGTGTGGTTCGGTGCGGGGCGGCATCGGGACGCGATCGAATCAGCGATCCGGGGCGGTGCGATCGACATCGTCGCGACCCCGGACCTCAACCGATGGCGGGGGCGGGTCGAGCCCAATCTGACGATCCGGGATCTCCGCGCGTCGACCTGAACGACGAGGCCTCCCGTT
>JAACEA010000328.1 GCA_009936695.1 Planctomycetia bacterium | reverse complement strand
GCTCAGCCTTCTACCTCTGCTCGAACCAGCTCTGCTCCGACGTGCCCACCGAGGTCCAGGCCCTCTCCAGCGGCGTCACCTCCGCCTGGCACATCACAACGGACAACGATATCGGCACGGTGAGATCTAATCCCGCCAACGCTCTGATTCTCAGCCTAACCCCGTCCCCTCCTCATCCCAGCCCTGCTGCGAGACGCTCCCATCCACTCACACGTGTCAGCCCACGCCGCTTCCGTCACCGCTGCCTACCACGTCGCTCCCCTCGCCGCTGCCTACCCAAGCCTGTGATGACGGGTATGGTGCTAGGGGGGGGATGACTCACGTTCACCCGCCTTGAGGACCAATCACAACCGCCATCGTCGTTGTCGCCATCGCCACCACCATTACCGCATCATCACCGTTGCCGCCGTCGTCACACTCACGTTCCCGTGGATCGGTGGCCGACGGCGAAGTCGGGCTTCCGGAAGGCCGATGCCGAGGGAGGAGATTCCATGGACATGCGTGACGCCGAAACTCCAGCGACCGAGGGATCGGCCGGCTCGACCGGTCCGGCCATCGCCGCGCCGTCCCGCGGTCCTCGATCGAGGCGGGAGACGAACAGCATCTGGCTGCTGCTGACCCTCGCCAGCGGCGTCGGGTCGGCGACCGGGCTGGTGGTCGAATCGGCCCTGGTGGCAGGCATCGGCCTCGCCCTGATGTTCGGGTGCATGCTCGGGCTCTCGACCAACCTTCGCCGGCGTCAACCCGACATCATCCGGGGTTCCGCGTGCCGGATCGCCGGTGCCGGTTGCTGGCAGTGGCGGCTCGGAGACGGTGTCGCCTGGCACGACGAGCGTCTTCAGCGCCTGCTGGGTGCGCCGTCGCGGGCGGGGCGGGTCTCCTTCAGTGCCCTTCTGGGCCTGATCCATCCCGATGACCTCGGCCAATTCCACTTCGCCGTCGACGCCTCGATCGAACGAGGCGATCCGATCGACTGCGCGGTCCGGATGCGATCCGCCGACGACGACTGGCGACCGATCCGCTTCATCGGCGGCCGCGATCACGCTTCGAGCGAACGATCCGGACACCTCGGCGGCATCGCGCTTCCGGCGACCGACGATCTGATCGCGGGAACGCTCGCCGCCCGGACCGGCGACGAGCTCCTCTCCGCCTTGAGCGAACAGGCCAAGCTCGCCCGGGATCTCGAGCGGATCCGGATCGACCTCGAAGAACGAAACGGGCAATTGGAGGAGGCGCGGGCCGCTGCGGTCCACGCGACCCGGGCGAAGACCGAGTTCCTCGCCAACATGAGCCACGAGATCCGGACCCCCCTGACCGCGATCATCGGCTACGCCGATCTGCTCGCCGAGGAGGATGCGGATCCCGCGACGCGTCGATCGATCCTCCAGACCGTCCGCGGCAACGGCGAACATCTGCTCGCCCTGGTCAGTGAGATCCTCGATCTCTCGAAGATCGAGGCGGGGCGCACCGAGACGGACCGCGTGCCGATGGATGTCCGTGGCTGCGTGCACGACGTGGTGACGTCCCTTCGTGGACAGGCCGATCGCAAGGGGCTCGCCCTCGACATGGTGATCGACGAGGACATCCGCGACGCGGTGTCGCTGGATCCCCTGCGGTTCCGACAGATCCTGGTCAACCTCCTCGGGAACGCGATCAAGTTCACGACGGAAGGCCGGATCACCGTCGACCTTCGATCGACCGACCATGAGGATCGAATCCGGCTCGTCGTGCGGGACACGGGAATCGGAATGACCGATCTCGAGGCGACCCGGATCTTCGAACCGTTCCAGCAGGCGGACGGATCCACGACCCGCCGATTCGGCGGCACCGGTCTGGGCCTGACGATCTCCAGGCGACTCTGTGAAATGCTGGGCGGCGGACTCGAGGTTCAAAGCGTGGCCGGCGAGGGCTCGACGTTCACGGCCACCGTGTCGGCACCACCGACCGCCCATCGCCCGGAAGTCCGGACGCGGACCGACATGCCCACCGGCCTCCGGGTGCTCCTCGCCGAGGACGGTCTCGACAATCGACGACTCATCACCCACCTTCTGACCCGGCTGGGGGCCCGGGTGCACGCGGTCGAGAACGGGGCGGCGGCCGTGGAAGCGATCATGGACGGAACCCGGGAACCATTCGACGTGGTCGTCATGGACATGCAGATGCCGGTCCTCGACGGCTACGAGGCGGCCCGACGGATCCGAAACGCCGGTCTGGAGATCCCGATCCTCGCCCTGACCGCGAATGCGATGCCCGGAGACCGCAAGATGTGCCTCCAGGCCGGCTGCGACGACTACCTCCCGAAGCCGGTCCGGCGCGATGACCTCGCCCGAAGCATCGCCGGGCTGGTGAACCGCGTCAGCCGGTGGAGAAATGCGGGGTAACTCCCCCGATCGTTGACGATCCGGCGTCGAAGGCCGTAGCATTCCCGATTCCCGGCGCGTTTTCGTGTGCCGGATCCACGTTGGGAGCGAGAACGGCCGGAGCATCGCGTGCGGACCGCCCTGATCAGTGACATTCACGGGAACCTCGATGCCCTCCAGGTGGTGCTGGCGGACATCGATCGCCGCGGCGTCGACGAGATCGTCTGCCTCGGCGACATCGTCGGCTACGGCCCCAATCCGATCGAGTGCGTCGATCTCATCGCCGAGCGATGCACGTGGAGCCTGATGGGCAACCACGACTTCGCGGTGCTCTACGAACCGACCAACTTCAACGTGGTCGCGAAGGATGCCGCCCACTGGACCCGCGACGTGCTCGAGGAAGCGGTCGAGAAGGACCCCGAGTCCGGCAACCGCAGACTCGACTTCCTGAATCGGATCAAGACCCGCCAGCTCCACGAGAAGCTGTACACCTGCGTTCACGGCTCGGTGCGGAAGCCGATCAACGAATACCTCTTCGACGAGGACATCCGGGACGACCCCGCGAAGGTCCGCCGGATCTTCGAGATGATCGACGAGCGTTGTCTGGTCGGCCACACCCACGTTCCCGGTGTCTTCATCCACACCGAGGAGGACGGTCCGGACTTCATGCGGCCGAGTTCCCTCGGTCACGAGGATCCCGACGATCCGATGCTCATCGGCGTCCACGTCTTCGACCCGGAGGAGAAGGCGATCGTCAATCCCGGCAGCGTCGGCCAGCCCCGCGATCAGGACGATCGGGCGATCTACGCGATCCTCGAGACCGGTGATGACGCCCCGCACCGTGTCAACTTCTACCGGCTCGAGTACGACATCAGCGCCGTCGCGGAGAAGATCTACGCGATCGACCGACTCGACGACTGGCTGGGCGACCGCCTCTTCCAGGGTCGCTGAGCCCCTTCCGGCCGGACGTCGGGCTTGATTTGCCCGACGCCGCCTTCAACGCCCCCAGACCTTCCCGATGACCCCTGAAAAACGCCGTCGCATCGTCACCAGTGCCGTCCTGCTCATCGCGGGCATCATTCTGGTGGTCGCGTTCCTGCGACCACAGGGTGGAAACTCGACGCCTGCTCCCGCTCCCCAGAACGCGACCGCGGACGCGACCTCTCCATCCACCCCCGACTCGGTCGCATCCACCGATGCCCCGACGGACCCCGCGGCCGAACCGGCCGTCGAGACCGGTTCGGACTCGATCGCGACCGAGACGGAACCAGCGACCGATCCGGAGCTGGTCCTCAACGCCGAGCCGGATACGGACGCCGCCGACCCGGATACCGCCGACGCCGGAACCTCCACCGCGGTCACGGCGACGTGGCTCGCCCGACCGTCCCGCGGCCCGATCGAGGGGTCACCGAGCGATCTCGGTTCGCTGGATCCCACCAGCGATCGCTACCGCATCCGATTCTCGGCCGGCAGCGCGGGCATCGACTCGATCGTCTTCAGCGAGTTCTGGCTGGAGTCTCGGGAGAAGAGGACCGCCGCCGCCCACTTCGCGAATCCGGAAGTTCCGCTTCCCGCCGAAGAAGCCCGGTACTCCCTGAACCGCTCCGCACTCGGGTCCAACGCGATCCCCCTGCTCTCCGCGGCGGGGGTCGAGATCGACGGCGTCTTCGTCTCGCTCTTCGGAGACGTGTGGTCCGAGACGAGCCCCGGCGCGTTCGAGACCGAGATCGCCGATGCGGAAACCGGAACCGCCGCATTCCGAATCAGCCGTCGTTACCGGCTCACCGACAACGGCTACGACATCGCCCTCGAGCAGCGGATCCAGAACCTCGGCGATCGTGATGCGGAGGTCCGCTGGGTGCAGTACGGTCCCGGCGATCTCGATCGCGACAAGGGCTCGTTCATCGAGGTTCGTCGATTCCACTTCGGCTATCTGATGCCGATGGACCGTGATCCCGCCCAGGCCAGCGTGATCGCGAACGGCCAGCTCTACGAACGACAGGCGTTGCTCGACATCGTCGCCGAGCGCAACGGTGCCGGCGGCGGCGCGGGGATGGACGACGACAGCGCGATGCAGGCGTTCGACATCTGGCCGAACGAGTCCAGCCGCGAACAGCGACTCACCCTGAGCTGGTTCGGCGCGACGAACCGCTACTTCACGCTCTGCGTCCATGCCCCGTACGACGTGGCCGCCGGCCGGACGTCCCGGGCGATCACCGACAGCATCGAGAACGTCTTCCCCAACGCCGACCTGTCGCTGCCCACGGCCCAGCAGGTGCTGGTCACCGAGCTCTACGGTCCGGTGAAGACGATCGCCGCGGGCGGGTCGGCCGACTGGGATCTCGGGATCTACGCCGGACCGCTCGAACGCAGCGTCCTCGAATCGGGAGACCCCTACACCGCGCTCAACATGCGGGCGATCATCGTCTACCTGATGAGCGGGTGCTGCACGTTCTGCACCTTCACCTGGCTGGCCGACTTCCTCGTCGTCTTCCTCGCCTGGATCCACGGATTCACCTTCGACTGGGCGCTGGCAATCGTCATCCTGGTCTGCATCGTCCGGATCATCCTCCATCCGGTCATGAAGAAGGGCCAGGTCCAGATGCAACGGGTCAGCCGTCTCATGGCGGATCTGAAACCCGAGATCGACGCGCTCCAGAAGAAGTTCAAGGACGACCCCGCGAAGATGCAGGCCGAGCAGCGGCGGCTCTTCATGGAGCGTGGCGTCAACCCGCTGGGCTGCGTCGGCGGACTCCTGCCGACGTTTCTCCAGATGCCGATCTGGATCGCCCTGTATGCCGTGCTGTTCTTCGCCTTCGAACTGCGACAGCAGGAGGCCTTCTTCGGCCTCTTCCAGCTGCTCCCGAACGTGGTGATCGGAAACGCGACGCTCTTCGGACAGTTCCTCGGCGACCTTTCGCGTCCCGATCACTTCGTCGAGTTCGGCACCCCGGTCGACATCTACATCACCAAGCTCACCGGGATCAACGTGCTGCCGCTGCTCATGGGCTTCATCTTCTTCGTCCAGCAGAAGTACATGAGCCCGCCGCCCAGCCCGAACATGACGGACGAGCAGAAGCAGCAACAGAAGATCATGAAGGTGATGATGGTCGTCCTGTTCCCGGTGATGCTCTTCCAGGCACCCAGCGGACTCACCCTCTACATCCTCACCTCGAGCTCGATCGGGATCATCGAGGGTCGCCGGATCCGGAAGCTGGTCGATCAGATGGACCTCACCGCGAAGCCCGTCGCGAAGACGACCAAGAAGACCGGGGTCGGCAAGACCAAGGACCGGATGGCCCGCATGTACGCCGAGAAGCTCGAGGAAGCCAAGGCCAAGCAGGCCCGGAAGCCCAAGGGGCCGAAGAAGAAGTTCAAGAAGCGCGACCCGTGAACGCGAACGACGGATCCGTGATCGTCGCGACCGGCACCGCGCCGGGCCGGGGTGGTCGGATCCTCGTTCGTTGCTCGGGGGAGGGGCTCCTCGCACACGCCGACGATCTGCTCTCCGGACGAGGGCTCGACGCCGCCCGCCGCCGCGAGCGAGGGTGTTTCGTCGACACCCTGTCGATCCCCAGCCCCGCCCTCACGAGCCTTGATGCGGATCCCGACGCCCTGCATGGCGCGGGAAGCCTGCCGTGCATCGTCGCGGTCCTCCCCGGACCCACCACCTTCACCGGCGAAGACGTCCTCGAGGTCGAGATCCCGGGCAATCCGGCCCTCGGGACGATCGTGAATCGAGTCCTCATCGCACACTTCGATCGCCGCACCGGACACGCCCGAGCGGCCGGCCCCGGCGAATTCTCCGCCCGTGCCTTCCTCGCCGGGCGACTCTCCATCCAGGACGCCACCGGAATCGCCGCGTCGATCGCCGCGGCCCGGGACGAGGATCTCGATGCCGCGGATCGCCAGCGACGGGGACCGGTCGCGGCGGAAGTTCGTGCGATCGGCGATCGACTCGCCGACGCGATCGCCCGTACCGAAGCGGGAATCGACTTCAGCGATGAGGAAGACGTGGTGGGTTGCAGCACCGGTGAGCTGCGGAATCTCCTCGACGAGATTCGCCATGGACTCGATCTCACCGGCCAGCGGATTCGTGCCATCCGGCCCGCGGCCCGCGATGCCCCCGTGGTGGCGCTGGTCGGGCCGGCGAACGCCGGCAAATCAACGCTCTTCAACCGGTTGGTCGGACATGATCGCGTGGTGGTCTCCGAGATCGCCGGCACCACCCGGGATGCGATCGAAGCCTCGGTCGACCTCTCGATCGGCGACGAACGGCGGAGGATCCGGTTGATCGACACCGCCGGCTTCGGCCGCTCGCAGGATCCTCTCCGAGCCCCGGCCGATGCTCGGACTCGGGCCACCCTCGAAGCCGCGGATCTCGTGATCTGCTGCGTACCCAACGATCTGGCGGAAGGCCACGAACGAGATCGTTGGGAACGTCTTCCGACATCGATCGGAGGCGTGCTCCATGTACGCACGAAAGGCGATCTTCCAAGATCCAAGGCCGCGGACGCTGCCTGCCTGAACCCCGAGGAGGAGCGGCTCGAAATCGCCCTTCCCAGCCAAGGGCGATCCACCGGCGACGAGCAGGGCGTCGAGTCGCTCGTGCGGCGGATCGTGGCCCAACTGGATGCCGATGGGGTCGGTGGCGAGTCGGCGGCCACCGAGGCATGGCGCGAGCTCCAGGCGGCGGCGGTGATGCAGGGCGCATCCGCGGTCGAACGGGTCGCGGCCATGATTCAGGGGAGTCGGGATGCGGATGGACCGCCGATGCCGGAGGTGGTGGTGGCCGAACTCCTCGCCACGCTGGAAGCGATCCGACGGCTCGATGGTGACGTCGATCCCGACGAGGTCCTCGATCTCGTCTTCGGTCGGTTCTGCATCGGCAAGTGAGCCGGCGACGGGATGCGGCCAGGGCCACGCCCCCTTGGTCCCGACGCAGGGTCATCCGCCTGATCGACCGGCTTCCCATCCGAAGGCGAGTGTCGGGATCTCACCGCCGCTTGATCACCGGACCAGTCACCTCACTACCATCCACCGCATGGCCAAGTCCCGCCCCCGCCGCGAGAGCAGTTTCGACCCCGCCGCTGCGCTTCGATCACACGACACCTCCATTCGGGTTCGCTACTGCGAATGCGATCCCATGGGCGTCGTCCACCACGCCAACTACGCCATCTGGTTCGAGATGGGTCGCACGGAGATGCTGCGTTCGGATGGCGGGAACTACCGGGACCTCGAGGCCGCCGGCCGCTTCCTGGTCGTGGTCGATCTCGCCGTCCGGTTCCGGCAACCCGCCCGGTACGACGACGAACTCACCCTGACCACCCACCTCCTCGAGGCATCGAGGGCCAGGCTCCGACACGGCTACGAGCTCAAGCGGGGTCCGACGCTGCTGTCGACGGCCACCACGTCGCTCGCCTGCGTGGACGCCGACGGAAGCCTCCAGGAGATCCCGATCGGGTCCGACTGAGTGACCCGCGACAGGCGGAATCCTTCGGGTACGCATCGCAAGATCGCCAGAACCCGGTCTTCCTCACGCCTGCGTGCCGAGTCACCAACACGTTTCCCGCCGCAGGCTGAACGCCAAAAAAGAAAGTGGCCGACCCGTGAGGGCCGACCACTTTTCTGTTACGAGAGAGAGAACTCTTTCGTCTCTGTCAGACTCCGAAGGAATCAGCGTCGGCGACGACGCATTCCGACGAGGCCGAGACCCGCCAGACCAGCGATGGCCGGCGAGGGAACCACGATCAGGAGATCCTGATTGGTGGCATTGGTTGCCCCAGCAAGGCGAGCAAAGGTACCCCAGCCGCCCACGCCCATACCAGACGTCATGGTCGAGATGGCACTGGAGACGTTGCTGGCGAGACTGTTCCCGCCCGAGCTTGTCGCCGCGACGAAGGCACCCTCGAGAAGGTTGATCTGGCTCATCATGTTGTTGCGGCCAGCGTCGGAATCCGAGGTATCACCCGAGAAGTTCTCGTGGGAGATTTCCCAGATCAGGAGCTGGAACGCCTGAGCATTGGGAAAGTCCGTGGACCAACTTCCGCTGGGGTTCTCGATCGTGGACACGTAGAACTTTGAGTAAAGGTCGTTGATCAGGCTCGTACGACCTGCACCCATCGCACCCGGAGGGCTGTTCTCGGGAACAGTGGCCGGATCGACGATGTTGTAGGTGATGGGCGAGCTGAGGCCTTCCTCGATCTCCACGCAGAACGCGGGGATGGTCCACCCCGTGTACGAGGTGCTGTTGATCGAGTCAACGCTGAAGTTGAGGATGCCACTCTGGGCGAAGCTCGTGGCGCGACTGCCGATCGCTGCATTAGAAGCGGTGCCCGACGTGTAGTTGTAGTACATGTTCTGAGCGTACGAAGTGCTCGTTCTCGAAAGAACGACCGTGTCGCCGAACGTGATACCAGCTGATGCAGTTGCCGAAACTGCAAGGGTGCCCAGAAGGACACCAGGGATCAATTTATTCATCTCTCTCTAACTCCTAAACGAGAACGAGAAAATCTGAGGCATGTGAAGGGGATACCGCCCT
>JAACEA010000327.1 GCA_009936695.1 Planctomycetia bacterium | reverse complement strand
GTCTCGAGACCGGTGCCGGTGTTCCAGAACGTCTCGATCGCCTGTTCCATCGGGGGCAGGGCGCGGATCGCGGCCGCGGTGCCCGGGATGGGATGGGCGCGGCTCACACCACTGGTCGCGAGGAGCCTCGCTTCCTGGAGTCGTTCCAGGAATCTGGGGCCGAAGAGCCCGCGGAGCGTCAGGATCATCAGCGGATCGGAATCCATCCGCTCGGCGACGAGATAGAGGGTGGTGACCGCGTGTCGGCAATGCTCGATCCCGCATCCGCACTTCACGGTGACCTGTCCGGGTTCCGGGAGGAGGGAGAGTCCCGCCGCGGCGAACGGCTCCGCGATCTCCGCGGAGACGTCCCCGGAAACCAGCTTGGCCGTGTACTTGGCTTCCCGGGCCATCGAACTGACGATGCGATCCCAGTCCTCGCGCCCGATCGATTCGAGCTCGATCCGGACCTCGAAGGGACGGGCGGCGGAATCCTGCACCGTGGCGACGATCCGCGCCGGTTCGACGTTCAGCAGCACGGTCTGCCCGCGCCGGGCGAAGTCGAGGCCTTCCGACCTGGCGCTGTCCCCGTAGGGGGCGAGGAGTCGATCGAGCCACGCGCCGGCCGGCCAGCTGAAGGCCACTTCCTCGTCCTTGGTGCGCAGGCGAATGCCGTTGCGCACCTTCCGGGGCGTGTCGTCCTTCCGGCGGAATCCTTCGTCGCGACTGCTGATCACGCGTCATCCTCCTCGTCGACCGCGGTCTCGCGAAGCGCGAGAACGTCGCGAAGCTGGTTCGAACTGAGTTCGGTGAGCCACGACTCGCCGGCGCCGATGATTCGGCGGGCGAGGTCGGTCTTCTGCTCGATCATCTGGTCGATCCGCTCCTCGAGCGTGCCCGAGGTGATCATCTTGTGGACGTTCACGGTCCGGGTCTGTCCGATGCGGAAGGCCCGGTCGGTGGCCTGGTTCTCCACCGCGGGGTTCCACCAGCGATCGAAGTGGATGACGTGGTTCGCGCTCGTGAGGTTCACGCCGACGCCACCGGCCTTGAGCGAGAGGATGAAGATGGGCGCCGCTTCGCGGTTCTGGAATCGCTCGATCATCTGATCCCGACGTCCCTGCGGCGTGCCACCGTGCAGGAAGAGCGGTTCCATGTCGAACTCCTGGCGGAGGATCGTGGAGAGCAGATGGCCCATCTGTCGGAACTGCGTGAAGATCAGCGCCTGGTCCTCCGCGGCCATGACCTCTTCCAGGATCTCGACGAGCCGGATGCTCTTGCCGGATCGCTGGCTGAGGCGTTCGCCCTTCTTCGGCGCGAGATCCGTCTCCCGAAGGAAGTGGGCCGGATGGTTGCAGATCTGCTTCAGTCGCACGAGTCCGGAGAGGACCAGTCCGCGGCGACGGATTCCTGTCGCTTCGTCGACCTTGCGAAGCATGTCCTGGACGACGGTGTCGTAGAGCTTGGCCTGCTCGGTGGTGAGCTGGACGTGCTGGCGGTTCTCGACCAACGGAGGGAGATCGTCGGCCACGCCGTCGTCGGTCTTGAGGCGTCGAAGCACGAAGGGACCGACGAGATGCCGTAGCCGTTCCGCGCGGCGTTCGTCGCGGTGTCGTTCGATCGGAATCGCGAAGCGCCGCCGGAAGTCGCCCTGCGGACCGAGGAATCCCGGCAGGCAGAACTCCATGATCGACCAGAGTTCGGTCAGCCGGTTCTCGACCGGGGTACCGGTCAGGGCGATGCGATGTCGACTCTGGATCGACCGGATCGCCGTCGCCTGCTTGGTCGGCGGGTTCTTCACGTGCTGGGCCTCGTCGAGCACCACGCGTTCCCAGTCGATCAGTTCGATCCACGGGCGGTCGCGGCTCACCAGCGCGTAGGTGGTGACCACCACGTCGCATTCGGCGACCTTCTCGACGAAGCCGTCTCCCACCGGGCGATCGGGACCGTGCTGGATGTGGACTCGCAGCTCGGGGGCGAATCGCTCGAGTTCACGTCGCCAGTTGCCGGCCACGGACATCGGGCAGACCAGGAGGGTCGGTCCGACCTGGCCGGGCCGGACCTCCCGCTCGTGCTGGAGCAGTGCGATCATCTGGATCGTCTTGCCGAGGCCCATGTCGTCGGCGAGGCAGCCGCCGAGGCCGAACCGATCGAGGAACGCGAGCCACGCGAGGCCGCGCTCCTGGTACGGCCGAAGCTTGCCGACGAAGTTCGCCGGGACCTTCACCGGTCGGGCGGAGTCGTCCGGGATCCCATCCTCGCCGAGCAGTTCCTTGATCCAGCCGTCGGTGCGGACGCCGGTGATCGGCGGCATCTCGCCGTCCTCTTCGCCCACCGACGCGAGTCGAAGCACTTCGCCGAGGGTGGCGGCGCCGCCGGGATGCTTGTCGAGGAAGACCTTGGCTCGTTCGAAGTCCTCGGATCGGATCTCGACCCAGCTGTCGCCGACGCGGACGAGCGGGACGCCGCTCTCGGCGAGTCGTCGCAGTTCCTCGAGACCGACGTTCTGGTCGCCGATCGAGATCTCCCACGAGTAGTCGACGAGGCTCGACAGTCCCATCGCCGGCGGCTTGTCCGAGTCGCCGTGCGGTTCGATGATCATCCGCACGCCGATGCGGCTGGCGGTGCTTCCCCACCAGGACGGCGAAAGCACCTCGATGCCCGCCTCCTGCAGGATCGGCCGAGCCTCCTGCAGAAAGGCGTGGGCCTCCGGGGTGGACAGGTCCATGCCGGCGGGGTTGGTGCCTTCGAGGGCCCGCTTGAGATTCGGCCAGATCCGTTCGGCGCGTCCGAGTTCGGCGAGCAGGAGGTCACCGGGGGTCTCTTCGGAGCCCACCACCGACGCGAGTCGGCCGCCGCCGCCGTCCGCCCAGATGTCCTCGGCGTCCACGATGATCGGCGGATCGTCGGTGACGAGCAGGTGGAAGCCCAGTGGCCACGTCGCCTTCTCGATGTCCTCCGGCGAGGCATCGAGCACGCCTTCGAGCGGCTCGGTCAACTGCAGGCAGAGTCGGACGGCGCGACCCTCCACGGGATCGATCAGGCCGCCGAGCCAGAGTCGCATGCCGCGGCTCACGTCGACGTTGGTCTCCCGTGACGTCCCGGTGTTCCGATCGGGGCCGAGCAGGCCGCCGAGCATCGCCACCTGATGGTCCGCTTCGGGATCGCGATCCTCGATCGCTTCGAGGTAGTCCTCGCTCACGAGGGTCTGTCGTACCAGCGCGTCCACCATCGCCTCGAGCGAGGACTCGATCGCGGCCCATCGGTCGGAGGTCGCGAAGTCCGTGGTCGCGATCGCGACCGAAGGCATTCCGGTCGCGAGGTGGCGGAGAGGTTCGGCGAGTTCGCCGTCCGCGAGCCAGGGGACCCAGCGTCCCCGAAGGGGGCCGCCTTCCACCTGGATCACCGACGGAACGAAACGCTGGTCGACGAGAAGCTCGATCGCGAAGGTGGCCACTTCGGACCAGAAGCGGATGTCGTGCCCGATCACCAGGTCGTCCGGGGCTCGTTCCACGATCCTCGGAAAGAGCTCCACGGCGGTGGTCGCATCGATTTCGAGGCAGGGCACGGCGGCTTGGGCGAGATGAAGATCCTCGGTGTCCGGCGTGTTGATCGCGAGCCTCGTGGCGAGGGCGAGTCCGGGCACCGGGGTCTCGGTCGTCTCGTTCCGATCGTGCGGAAGTCGGAGGATCACGTCATCGACCGGTTTCAGTCGGTCTTCACCGAGAATCCCGTCGAGCGCGAGGCGAAGTGTTTCATGGGATGCCGCGAACGGATGCTTCGCCACCGCCGCCTTGGCGGTCGCCACACCGCCATCGCCGTCGGGCGACGCGGTCGTCACCGGCTCGACGGAAGGCGGGTCGGGATCTCGAAGCCGATCCCCCTGCTCGCCCCAGAGAAGCCAGGCGTCGCCTTTGACCACGCCATGCAAGACGATCGTCGGGGTTCCGGAAATGACTGGCGACCTCCATGTCGCGACGGTGTGCCGCGCGTCGAGTCTGAAACGCGATGTCGATCACGCTTCCGACGTCCCACGAATCCCGATCGGCGTCCGTTTCCGACGGCTCCGATCAACTGTCCATCCGGTCACCGTGCATCGCGGGCAGGCACGAGACTCGGAGTGATTCCGCTGGGGCTCGAACCCAGGACCTGGCGATTAAAAGTCGCATGCTCTACCAACTGAGCTACGGAATCCCGAGTCCCAAAGTGTAGTGGAGTCCGCGCTGAAAGTTCGCGACTCGTCGTCGGATCCGGAAATCGTCCACAGCAGGCCTGCGGAGGCGAGGCTCCATGGAGGATGGTCGCTGGAGGCGGGTCGTTCGGTTCGAATCCTGATGCTGGTCCTTCGAGCGGCTCCACCCGGCCCGCCCGGCATCTTCGAGGGGCCAGCCGGCTGGCCTTGTTGAAGTGGTTATCAGACCTTGCGGGCGTTGATCATGCGTGTTGGGGAAGGATCAGGGGGGGGTGGAGGCCGAGTTTCCGGCGGCATGATCGGCATGAAGTGACAAATCCCGAGAGTCCGGCTGAATCGCCCCTCCGAGGCGGCCGATGGCTCTCTCGCGGCAGAACGAATCGCCGCGCGGAGACCACGACCATGTCCACCAGTCCTTCCCATCGTCCTGCCTCGCCCGCCGTCCCCCGCGGTGTCGGCTCGCTCGTCATGTCCGCGATCGCCGCGATCGGCACGGCGGTCTTCGCCATGCAGCTCGGTGGTTGTGCTACCGAGACCGCGAACGGCAACGGCGATCTCGCCGCGGTGAACGCCTCGGCATCCAACGTCGACTCGGAGTCGGGTGCCGCCTGGGCGTCCCCGACCTATCGGGACGGCTGGTACGAGGACACCACGGACACGGGCTGGAACACGCCTGTCACCCCCGCGACGCAGACCGTCGCGTTCGATTCGACCCCCGACGTCAACAGCGGCTGGGTCGAAGCGGATTCGTCGGGCGACTCGGGGGCGCAGGTCGCGTTCACCGCCACCAATCGACCGGTGGCCGACGCCACCGCCGTCCGGATGAGCATGTTCGCCGACTTCGGAGGCACCGCCCCGGAGGGCGACTGGAACGGCGGAGAGGGCAACCTCTTCCAGGTCAGTTTCGCGGCCGAGGGTGCTGACTTCGACCCCGACGTCTCGAGCGACGGGGAGTGGATCATCTTCGCCTCGACCCAGCACCGCGAGGACGCGGACATCTATCGCAAGACCATCGACGGTCGCGTCGTCACCCAGCTGACTTCCGATCCCGCCCAGGACGTGATGCCCGAGATCGCGCCGGATGGCCGCAAGGTGGTCTTCACGAGCGATCGCAACGGCAACTGGGACGTCTTCGTGATGTCCGTGGACGGTGGCCCCGCCACGCAGATCACCTTCGACGACGCCCATGAACTTCATCCCACGTGGTCCCCCGATGGCAGCCGGCTCTGCTACTGCCGGTTCAACGACCGAACGGCGCGTTGGGAACTCTGGACCGTCTCCCTGGAGCGGCCCGGTGTCCGGACCTTCGTCTGCGAGGGCATGTTCCCGCGGTGGTCGCCCGACGCATCGACCGACCGGATTCTCTTCCAGCGGGCCCGCCAGCGCGGCAGCCAGCTCTACGGAGTCTGGACCATCGATCTCACCGAAGCCGGTGGCGCGAATCCCACGGAAGTCGTCGCCGCCGGCGACGCGGCGATCATGCATCCGACCTGGTCCCCGGACGGCACGCGGATCGCGTTCACGTCGGTCGAACGCCCCGAGGTGTCCGAGGACGGCATGCCCGTCGAGAGTGACATCTGGGTGATTCAGGCGGACGGCATGGGACGAACGGCCCTGACTTCAGGCGGCTTCCGCAACATGCGACCGACCTGGGCAGCCGATGGGCGGGTCTACTTCACCAGCAACCGAGGCGGCCTCGACGTCATCTGGGCGGTCTCAGGGAATGCTCCGGGCGTCTTCGACGCTCCCGGTGCCATCGCCCCGCAGACGGTCGCGGGTGCCGGCGGGCACGATGACGACCACTGAGCCGAAGCGGCTGCGGCCGCTCGACGATCGATGATTCCGCGGGGTCGGCCGACAAGGCCGGCCCCGCGGTCTCATTCAGGGGGGTGCGACGGGGTCAGGGGCGGGCCTCGCCTCTCCGAGTGGGACAGATCCTTCTTTTCTGCCGTTCCGCCGAGAGATCGGCCGATGAAACGGATCGTACGGATGGGAGACATCCGGACGTCGCCCCTCGCGAGGTCACTCAGGCAGGACGCCATGACAACCGTATTCGTCTCAGAAAAACGCCCATCACACGGGTGCGGTCGGTGGTTCGAGCGACTCGTGCGATGCGCCATTCGTCCGGTGCTCGTCGCCTCGATCGCCGGTCCGGTGATCAGCGGCCTTGCCGGCTGCGAGACGACCGAGCGAAAGCTGCAACCGTCCGAGCCGATCATCGCGCCCTATGCCGCGAATCTCGTGGTGGCCCCCTTCGGCAACGACTCCGGGGTGGTGATCCGCCCCGATCAGCAGGCGTCGGTCTCGGACAAGTTGGTCGTCGCGCTCAACGGCGTGCAGGGGTGGCAGGCGGTTCCCCTGAACCGCACCCTCGAAGCCATGCGACAGATCGGCCTCGCCGAGATTCGAACGCTCGACGAGGCACGATCGATCCTGCGGCTCATCGGGGGCGATGGGATCGTGGTGGGAACGATCACGGAATGGAACCCCTACGATCCACCGCGCTTCGGTGCGAACATCCTGCTCGTCGCGGACGAGAACGAGGTCCAGGAGGCGTTCGAATCCCGGCGTCTCACCGGTCGCACCGGAGACCGCGGCACGGATTCCGATGCCCCCGTGCGCACGCTGACCGACGTGGTCGCCGTCTTCGACGCCACGAACCACACGGTGCGGGGTCAGGTCCGCGAGTACGCGAAGAGCAACGACGACGTCACGGATGGATTCGATCCCCCCGAGCGCTACTACCTGATGGTCTACGACCACTGGCTTGATTTCGCGGCGTCGGAGCTGGTGTCGAGCCTCGTCGATCGAGAGCGAGCCCGGGTGAACAACGTCCGGGCCGCCGCCGCCTCCAGCGACTGACGGCGGGGATCCGTTCGGTGAGATTCCAAGCTCGGTACACGCTCGTCTTCAGC
>JAACEA010000326.1 GCA_009936695.1 Planctomycetia bacterium | reverse complement strand
GGCGGTGATGGTCTTGCTCATGGTTCGCTGCGCAGTTTCGCGTTGACGGGAACGCCGGGACCTCGAGGCCCCGGGTCGGACTTCGGGGTCAGTTGGATTCACCTGGCTTGTCGAGATACTCGCGGAGGTTCAGGCCGGTGTCGGGCTCCTGCATCTCCACGTCGAGATCGGTGCGGGCCGAGTCGACGGCCAGCACGTACTTGGATCGGACCTGCTGGAGCACCTCGGAGAGGACCTCCATGATCCGACGTTCGCGGTAGAGCTCGGGTGCCGCCTCGAAGGCCCCGACCTGCCCCCGCACCTCGTCGGTCTTGCGGCGGGCATCCATGTGGATCTGCCACCGGAGGCTCCGGACGCTCGCGATGAACGATGCGATCAGGCCCTGGCTGTCGCGAAGCATCCGCTCCGCCTCGACCCGGGCGTCGATCGTCGCCTCCGCATCGGGTCCCTCGGTACGGTCGAGCTCGCGGTACCGCTCGATGATCTCGACGATCCGCCGTGCCCGGTCGGCATCACCGACCATCCCCGCGAGGGCCGCGTTCGCGGTGCGGCGGGCCTCTTCGAGCGTCTTGCGGACGTTCTGGGTGTCGATCGCGAGCTCTTCGAACATGGACACCGAATCGCCCGGCGGACGGAGGGCCGGAATCGCGACCGAGACCACCTCGACGCCGGTGCGGGCGTCGTCGAAGGCGAGCTGGATGCGATTTCGCATCTCGGTGGGCAGGGCCGATCCCTGCGGCGAGAGGACGTCCTCGAGCGAGAGCTGCGAGAAGGTCTGGGTGACCACCCGGAGCGCGATGTCCTGCAGCGCGAGTTCACGCATGTCCAGCGGGCTTCGCTTCGGGCGGACGTCGTTGGAGAAGTTCAGAAAATCGATCAACGCACCCGCCTTGAGGCGGTAACGCAGGATGACGTCGACGTCGAGCAGGGCGAACTGGTTGGTCACCGCCTGGCGGCGCTCGTCCTGGTCGTCTTCCTCGCCACTGCGCCCGCTCGCCTCGTCGAGACGGCGCTGCGCGATCTCCAACTGGTCGACGGAACGCGTGACCTCGTCCGGAAGCGGATTGGCGGAGACGAGAAAGAGCTCGTTGATCGGCTCGGCGGCGGGATCCCAGAGATCGACTTCCTTGACCTCGCGCGGCACCCCGTTGAGGCTCAGTTCCTGGATTCTCGCCGCGTCCACGACCTCGACGGTCTCCAGGGGCCACGGAAGCTTGAACATCGTCGAGCCCTCGTAGACCGAACCCACGATCCGCCCGCCCCGCAGGCGAACCGCCTGCTGACCGGGTTCGACGACCACCACCGAACTCAGGGCGATGAGGACCACGAGCCCGAACGCGAGCAGCCATGCGAAGCTGCGAAGCAGGAGCTGGTAGCCCCAGGAGCTGGTGATGTCGAAGCCGAACTGGTAGTTCACCGCCTCGTTGATCGAGCGAACGATGGAGTCGGGCGCCGCGAAGAGGCTCAGGATCCTCGAGTCGAAGGCCGGCCGAGGGGTCTCGCCCGGACGTCGAGGGCGGTAGAGGTTGAGCACGAAGTTGAGGACGATCTCCGCCGCGATCAGCAGCATGTAGATCCCGAGTCCCCAGGTGATGCCCTCCAGCACCCCGTCGTTCTCGAAGAACTGGAACGCGATCCCGACCGCGACCGCGAGCAGCACCAGGGCGTTGCCGACCATGTGGCCCGCACCGCCGCGGAGGTTCGCCCAGGCCGGGCGGGCGGCCATGCCCGCGACGAATCGCGAGAAGATGAACGCGAAGAGGGCGAGGGCCAGCGTGATCGCGAGCTGCCAACCGGGGTGCGGCCCCGGCGAGAACGACGCGACGTCGAGTTCGGGGTTGGTCTGCCAGTCGAACCACGCGAGGGTCCGCAGGCCGAACAGCACGAGAAGCCCGGCCACCAGCAGGCTGGCGATGGGCATCAGCCAGACGTGCATCAGGCGGAGGCGGCGTGCGGCGACGTCGGTCTCCCCTTCCTCGAAGATGCCCGCCGCGTCCTCGCCGCGAGCCGACGCGAGATCGTCCCGTTCCAACGCTTCGAGGCGTTCGAGCCGGTGCTGGTGGAAGATCACCACCAGGGCGATCCAGACCAGCGTCCCGACGAGAATCGGTTCGCTGGCCACCTGGAAGGCCGAGTCGTTGAAGATGAATCCGTACACCAGCATGATCAGGCCGATCACGGCCTGAAGCATGAATCCCATTCCGGCGACTCGGGTCGCCTGCTGGTACGCGAGATGGTCGGTTCTCATGAGCCTCGATCCGATGCGGTGGCGAGGGGTTCGCAGGAGCAGTGGTCGATGGTCGCATCGACCGACTCGGCAGGAGCCGGAATCAGAAGGGCGCCCCATCCCGCCCCGGACGGGGACGGGCCTGAAGCGATTCCGGACGAGGCGAAACACCGATGCCCGACTCGCCCCGAGGGTACGATGCCGAGCCGGTCGGGGTCGTACCCGCCGGTAGGAATGATACTCGCTCCCCCGATCCGGGGGCCTCGGCGGGGATCGATTCCTCCGCAGCATCGGCCGTCTCCGGCCTCCCGACCGAGCGACCATCGCCTCGTACTCACCTCTCCGCCCGATCCAGGAACCCACATGGCCGTCTTCGAACAGCTTCTGGCGATCGCCCGGAACACCCTCTTCGAGAGCATCCGTCAACCGGTCCTGCTGGTCGTGCTCGTGGTGTGCACGATCCTCGTGATCCTGAGCAACCCCTTCAGCGCGTACACCCTGCAGGACGACAACCGGATGTTCGTCGACATCGGGCTCTCGACGATCTTCATCGGTGGAGCCATTCTCGCCGCCTTCGTGGCCTCCAACGTCCTGACCCGGGAGATCGACAACCGAACCGTACTCACGGTGGTGTCCAAGCCGGTCTCCCGGCCGGTCTTCGTGATCGGAAAATATCTCGGGGTCGCCGGCGCCCAGGTCCTGGTGATCGCCTTTCTGGCGTTGGTCTTCATGATGGTGGAGATCCACGGCGTCCAGCAGACCGTCACGACCCCCTACCACCTGCCCGTGATCCTGCTCGGCTTCGGCGCGGTCCTGCTCGCCATCGGGGTCGGTGTCTGGTGCAACTTCTTCTACGACTACGTGTTCTCAAGCACCTTCATCGTGGTCGGGACGCCGCTGCTCCTGATCGCCTACGGCATCACGCTCCCTCTCGCCGCGGACTTCTCCCCCCAGCCGATCGGCATGCAGTTCGAGGGCAATCTGTGGGTGGCGATCGCGGTCCTCTTCCTCGGCGAACTCGTCCTCACCTCGATCGCCCTCGCCGCGAGCACGCGACTCGGCCAGGTGCTGACCCTCGTCACGACGGTGGGCTTCTTCCTGCTCGGCCTGCTGTCCGACTGGCTGATCGCCCGTCGGATCAGCCGGATCGAGGAGATCGAGGCCGCGGTCACCAAGGCCGGCGGCGAGGTCGGCGCCGAACTGGCGGTCCAGAGCTGGCTGCTCGAAGTCGCCTATGCCGTCGTTCCCAACTTCCAGGTCTTCTGGCTGGCCGATGCGATCACCCAGGACGCGAACATCCCGCTCGACTACCTCGCGTGGACCGTGCCGTACGGACTGGTGCTCATCGTCGTGGCATTGTCGGTCGCCGTGATGCTCTTCCAGCGACGCGAAGTCGGTTGATGCCGACCGGAGGGTGGCCGGGCCAGGTCACTCCGCCCAGTTCATGGCCTGATCGGCCCGACTCTTGCTGGTGATCAGGAATCCGAGGATCACCGGATAGACCATCGGCAGCAGCCCGAAGATCGCGAGCATGATCCGGCTCTGGGACTTGATCTCCTCCGCCGTCTTCGCGGGAAACTGCGATACGTCGCCACCGCGATCCTTGATCATCGCCTTCGTCGCATCCTGGATGTCCAGTTGATACTGCACGTTCGCGTCGAGGAACACGAAGCCGAGCCCGATCCCGATGATGGTCGTGACGATCGCCAGCGCGACCCAGGTCTTGAGGATGCCAAGCGATCGGGTGGACCGCCGAAGCAGCCCGACGCCTCCGACCAGCAACACGATCGCGATCGCCATTCCGATGGCGCCGGATCCCACCTGAACCCAGACGAG
Source organism: Planctomycetia bacterium (assembly GCA_009936695.1). Taxonomy (GTDB): domain Bacteria; phylum Planctomycetota; class Phycisphaerae; order Phycisphaerales; family SM1A02; genus UBA12014. Next base: position 4,888 of record JAACEA010000326.1, on the reverse strand, counting down.
CGTGGGCGACATCGTCAGCTTCTCGGCGTCCATGCCACTCATCTGGAGGAAGAACGGCGTGGCGAAGGGCGAAGCTCCGGCGCATCCGTTTCCGATGATGGCGAGGATTCCATAGACGAGGGAGATCACCCCGATCACCGTCGGCCAGCGAACGGAGCGGGCTTCGAGATCGTCGGTGGGAAGCAACGGCGGCGTGTCGGATCGTTCGGAAGTGTCGTGGTTCATGCTGCGAGCGTAGCGAGATTTCGATTGAGAAACGAAGGCCGGGCCCCGGCATGATGCCGAGGCCCGGTCACGGGTTCCTGTTGATTTGATCGACCGAGTCCGGCCCGGAGGCCGGGGTCGCATCGAACGACGACTCAGTTGCGATTGTTGGCCCGCTGCCGCCGGATCTCCTCGATCTGCCGCTTGATCGGGTCCGGATCCGGGGGGAGCCCCATCTCGTAGACCAGCACGGGGTAGCACCGGTTGTACCAACCGAGCAACTCCTTCAGCAGGGTGATCGCCCGCTCGGGGTTCCGCTGCAACTCGGCCTGGAGTCGCGGGATCCGCTCACGACACTGCTTCACCGTACGCTGCCATCGTTCATGGATGCGTCGACCGGAGTCGTTGACCTCGTGCCATTCCGGAAGGTCCAGCAGGACCGCGAGTTCGTCGGTGGTGTTGGCGATGCCGTCGGCGTAACCGCAGTCGATCGCGTTGTACGAGTTGAGCGTGAGCACGTTCTGGTCGTCGGAGATGTCGAACTCGCCCCGCATGTCGGGATAGATCGTCACCTTGCCGGTGTCCGGATCCTTGTCGTAGCTCGCCATCGCGGTCCGCGTGACCATGCACCGGGCGATGATCGGATCACGACCGCCGATCTCCGCGACCTCGCTGAACTTCTCGAGCCACGCGTCGAGCTCGCCGCCGGAGATCGCGGTCTGACCCGCATACATCACCGCCGACCCCATCGCACCGACCTGCATGAAGTAGATCTCGTCGCAGTGAAGCGAGGTGAACGCCGCCGCCGAGATCGCTTCCTTGACCCAGGCGATGACGCGGTGTCGCTGCTTCACGTCCTTCAGCGTCTCGTGGATCTTGTCGCCCTCGATCACCAATCCGCCGGGGGAGTTGATCTGCAGGACGATGATCTGGCCCGGTCCGTACTTGTCGGCCTCTTCGATGATCGACTTGATCTCGTCGTGCCGGGCCTCGATGCCGACCGGCCCCTCCCAGGGCATGAAGAAGACGCCGGGCTTCGAGGACTCGAGGACCCCGTCTTCGCCCACCGTGGTGACCGCCGGCGTCGAGCCGCCCTTCGCCTTCGTCGCGGGCTCCCGCGTGGCCCGGGCAGGCGTCGTGCCGGCGTCGCCGCCCGCGGCCGGTCCCGAGGTCTTCATGGTCTCGATGTCCGGGGCGAAGATCCCCTTGGTCGCTTCCTTGCCCGCGATCTGGCCGCGGACGAAGACGATCTCGAATCCGGGTCGACCGTCGACCTTCATGACCACGCCGGACATCGACTGCGAGATCCCCCGTTCCGAGAAGACCACGTCGACGCGATCGCCATCGTTGCCACGCCAGCTCGACCCGTTGTCGAACATCAGTTCGTACTGATCGGCGGAGACGAGGCCACCGAGGGCGAGCACCGCGAACAGGAACATCAGGATGGGAGCGAGTCGAGTCTGCATGAGAAATCCCTGACTGGAGTTGCTTGTTTCGAACGGAATCATCGGAACCGGATCAGAGCCCTCGGCCACCACCACCGCTGCCGCGGCCCCGGTTGCCGCCACGGTTGCCCCGGCCCTGGTTGCCGCGGCGCATGTCGCCGATCTGGTCCTTGATCCCCTCGATCTGGAGTTCGAGCTGCAGGATGCTCATTCCATAGTCCTGCTGCCATCGAGCCTCGACGGCCGGGTACTGGCGGCAGGCCCGCAGGATCCGCTCCAGGTCGGTCTTGGCGCTCCCGAGGTACTTGATCGCGTCATCACCCGACGCCCAGCCCATCTTCTGCTGGGCGTCAGCCCACCAGGTCTTGCACCGGTCGAAGGTCCGACGCCAGTCGGAAACGTACTTCTCGACCATCTGCTTGCCGGACTCGGCCTCGTCGTACTCTCGATAGCCCATGAGGAACATGAGGTCGTCGAGGTTCTCGACGGTCCCTTGCGAGAGTCCCATGTCCTCGGCGAGGCTGGCATTGAAGTTCGCGACGTTGTCGCCGCTGGAGTCCACGACCCACTGGCCGGCGGTGTCGTTGGCCCAGGTGACTTCGCGGCCCTTGAAACTCGCGCTGAGGTTGTACTCCGGACGCATCATGGCCCAGCCGATCTCGAGCGGGTAACCGCCGATCTGGAGGAAGCCGTTCCCCATGCCGACCCACGCGTTGAGCATCTTCGACGCGACGTCCGGATCGCTCCAGCCCGCCGCCATGGAGGAGATGCGGGCGAGACCCCAGAGACGAGCGCCCTCGGACATGTACATTTCGGGCCACGAGAGCGCGAGCAGGCTGCCGAGCCCCACCGAGTCCTCGACCCACATCACCTGACGGGCGTCGAGCTTCTCGTGGAGCGTGCGGACGAGGTCGCGATACTCGCCGATCTTCGCGAGTCCGAACTCCCGACGGTCGTCGTTCCCGGCGAGGTAGAAGTTGTTGTCGATGTCCGCCGACTTGAGCTGGTAGACGATGACGTCGGGTTGGACCTCCATCACGTCCTTGACGACCTCGTCATAGATCGAGGGATGAATATCGGTGCCCATCTGCCCGCTCATCGGCACCACGTAGACCACGGGGACCTTGGATTCGGTGACGGCGGATTCGCCGGCGGGCGTCTCGGCCCCTCGGGCGGCGAGCGAGGACGCCGTCGCGGCGGCGAGCAGCCCGGACAGGGCGACGAATCGGAGTGGGATCGACATTCTGGACTCCAAGGATCGGTGCGGAATCGGGTTCGCTTTCAGAAGTGAAGCCCGAGTACCTCAGGATATCAAGTAGACGTGCGAATCCGGGTGCGGTTCCCCGTCGGTTGACGTTTTTATTCGTGCTTCCAAGGCGATCAGGCATCGCCACCGGGGCTGGCGGGCGGCTCCCCCAGCTCGCGAGCGAGCAGGATCGCATCCTCCCGGCCGCGAACCCGCCCCTCGAGCTGCGCGTCGTACACCTCGGTGAGGATTCGACCGAAGGCCGGGCCCGCCTCCATCCCGATCTCCTTCAGATCCTCGCCGGTCAGCAGCGGCGTGGGCGCGAGGCCGGTCGAGCGGAGCACCGCCGTGTCCCGCTGGATCTCGGCGACCAGATCGGGCGCCTCGGTCGCCAGCAGGTCGCACGACCGTGCGAAGAGCGGCGTGGCCGCCAGCCGCTTGCGGGCGGCCACGCCGAGCGTCTCCCACGCCTCCTGAAGTCGACGCCGCGTCTCCAACAGGGCCCGCAGGGTGGCCGTCTCCTCGTTCGAGAGCACCAACCCCGGGGTCAGCCGCTCCACGGCATCGCCGGCGGTGCCCCGATCCAGTTCCCAGGCGGCGAGCGCGTCGATCCAGGGCGCCGATCCGGGCATCGCCTCGAGCCGGAAACGCCCGGACGCTTCAGAAGATCGCGGGACGCCGAGAACGGTGCGATCGAGCGTCGTCGACTCGACCATCGCCGCCGCGCGAACCCGGCCGCGGTCCGCGAGCATTCGACGAAGTTCCTGTCCGACCCGTTCCCGACTCACCCCACCGAGCCGATCGGCCCGAACCGAGATCGCGGCCTCGGTGGCCGGCTCGATCGCAAGGTCGAAGCGAGCGGCGAAGCGGACACCGCGGAGCATTCGAAGTCGATCCTCCTCGAATCGAGCCTCCGGATCCCCGATCGCCCGCAAGACGCGGGCATCGATGTCCGCACGGCCGCCGACGAGATCGACGATCCGTCCGTCCGATGGCACTTCGAACAGGCCGTTGATCGTGAAGTCGCGACGCTGGGCGTCCTCTTCGGCGGTGCCGTAGCGCACCCGCCCGGGTCGTCGCCCGTCCTCGTAGGCGAAGTCCGATCGAAAGGTCGCCACTTCGATGCTGCAACCGTCGCTCGGCACCAGCATCACGCCGAAACTCGCGCCCACGCCCTTCGCCCTCGGAAAGACCTCGCGCACCAGATCGGGGGTCGCCGCCGTCGCGATGTCGATGTCCGTGGGCGAGAGACCGAACAACCGGTCACGCACGCAACCGCCGGCGAAATACGTCTCGTGCCCAGCCTCGATCAGGCTTCCGGCGATTCGCAGCGCGGCGCTCCGGACCTCCTTGAAATCGATCCCCGGGGCGGTCATTCGGATGGATCCGACAAGGCCTCGTCACCGGGGCCGGGGGCCGGAACCTCCGGGCCGAAGCGGGCTCGGAGTCTTGCCCGGCAACGGAGTCGAAGTTCGTCGACCTCGCGTTCGAGACGCGTGAGCGCCTCCGGCACGCCTTCGGCCAGCAGGTCCTTCGCGAGGATCGGCGTGCCCGCCTCGCATTCGATCGGCCGACGCCATCGCGGTTTCGAACGGTCGCGCGGCCAGGCGTCGAACGCCCCGTCGATGCCGATGGGGACGATCGTCGCGTCGGCCCGCTTGAGCAGCAGGGCGATCCCCGACTTGAAGGCCTTCACCGTGCCGTCCGGGCACCGCGTGCCCTCGGGGTAGATGAGCACGCAGCGCCCCGCCTGGAGTTCGGCGATCGCCGCCCGCATGACCGCCTTGTCGCCCCCGCCTCCCGATACGGGAAGCGCGCCGAGCGAGTGGATCAACCAACCGAAGGGACCGCGGAACAGCGTCTCGCGGGCGAACGGACGGAAGGGACGATCGTTGATCAACGCGCAGTTGATCACCGGATCCATGAAGGACTGGTGATTCGAGAGATAGAGCAACGGCCCGGTCGAGGGGATGCGTTCCCGACCGGTGACCCG
>JAACEA010000325.1 GCA_009936695.1 Planctomycetia bacterium | reverse complement strand
TCGACCTGACATCGATCCCGACGTCTTCCGGCGTCGTTCGATCGGAAATCCCGGAGCGTGAAGCATGGATGCGGCCCGCGACCCCTTTGAAGAACTCACCGATCTCTTCCTGAGCGACGATCCCGTCCTGGACGCCCCGGAACGCGAGCCGTTGCCGGCGACGGCGTCCGCGACCGTCGCCTCGCCGGCCGAGCCGAAGCTGACCATCGCGATCTGCGGCCATCTGCCGGTGATGGCGGGGCTCTGGGTCACGCAATACGCCGATCGGGTCGCGGAGGAGCATGGACCAACCGGACTCGTTCGGTTGGAAGGCGGCCGGTGCTCGATCGAGATCTTTCGAGCGTCGAGTCGCGTGGAGAGGCCGGAAGGCGTCGACCTCGCGACGGCGGCGGGGCGCGTCGCCGACGAGATTCGGCGTTGGGTCGTCTGTGTCGACGATCGCGATGCGGCCGAAGCCGTTCGAGCCGGTGCCGACGAAGTCGTCATCCTGACCGCGGCGGAGCAGCCCGCGGTGATCGAGGCCTATCGCCTCGCGAAGGGGGCGGCGGCGCGGGTCGCCGCGGAACAGCCCCTCGACCTCGGACTCGTCGTGGTCGGGGCCGATGAGGATCGGGCCGGTGGCGCGGCGGACGTGCTCTCGGAGGCCGCGAACCGGCATCTCGATCGCCCGCTTCCGGTGGTGGCGATGGTCCGTCGGCTCGACGTGGTGGAGGGATCCCAGCGAATCATGTTCGAGGAATCGGTGCGGCGAACGGCCCAGGAGGTCGTCACCGCGATTCGGGCCTCGCTCGACGCGGCGCAGTTCGACACGCCGCCGGCGACGCCCTTGCCCCGCCCGTTCGGGGACGAGCCGGCCGGCTCGAACGCCGGCCCGAACGCGGGATTGCGTCTGGCGGGTTTCGAGGAGTCGACGAGTTCCGGCCCGCCGCCCAAGTCCGTGCGTCCGACGCCGTCGCGGCGCGGCGGCATCGGAATGCAGCCACTCTTTCCCGCGGAGTCTCCGAAGCGAGCCGTGGTTCGACCCGTCCGCTTGAGTCCGGCGCCGACCGGCCAGGCGGGGGCGCCCGCGTTCCGGTCGACCGACGCGTCGAAGGACGTCGAAGCCGCTTCCGGGATCGAGACGTCGCACGCCTCGGCCGCCGAGTCCGCGCCCGCCGTGGAAGCCGATGCGGTCGAGGTGGTCGGTGCGACGAACTGGTCGAAGTGGATCGACGGGATCTCGGTCGCGAGCTTCCGGTGTCCGATCGCCCCCGAGGTGGAGTTCGGTCTCGACGAGGACGGGCGGCTGCATCTGCTCTGCGAGCACGGGGCGATCGAGTCCTTGCGCATCGCGGAAGCCTGGCTCGGCGCAAACCGCGAACTCGTCACGCTCGCCACCGGTTTCAACGGCGCGACGTCGCTCCATGTCTTCACCCGGGACGCGCCGGCGGTCGCCGATCTCCATCGCGCCGGCATCCGACTCCACCTGCTCGTCGAGGACGGCGCGGGCGGTCGCTGCCTTCCGTTGAACACGTCGTCGAACGCCATCGCACCGGTCTGACCGGTCGCGATCAGCCCGTCGGGAAGAGCAGCTGGATCTGGAAGCGGATCGTCCACTCGCCCACGGCGTCGGGTCGGACCACGTTGTAGAAGCCCTGCAACTGCATGTTCACCGGCTGCGATCCGAAACGCATGATCCGGCCGATGCCGCCGCCGAGCGGGATCGTCCAGCGATTGTCCGAGTTGGCGTTCCAGTCCGCGGTCAGCACCGGCGACGCGGTGAGATACCAGCCCTTGTCCATGTTGTAGTTCAGGAAGGGCTGGAAGAGGAACGAGTTCACATCGGCGGCGTCCGAAGGACCCGCGTACGACCACACGTTCTGGACGAGCCCTCCAACCACCCAGGGGCCCTGCATCGAGAGCATCACGAGGCTCGGGCCGGCGGTCCACTTGTCGCTGCCGAGTCGTGCCGAGGAGGCGGTCGGGAACTGCAGCACGGGGCCCACGCCCCAGATCAGTCCATCGTCGACCTTCGCCGGCGACAGGAAGCCGGTGAACTGGAGATTGCCGATTCCGAAATCGCTCGAGATCCCGCTGGCCGGCGACGGGGAGTTGACCACCGGAAGAATCGTCCGGGTGATCAGGTTGATGTCATCGGTGAGATTGATCGGGATCACCGGCTGGACGTTGAGCACCCACTGGGCGTTGTCATTGGGGCCGGTGGGAAAGGTGAAGTTGTTCTGGAAGGGAAGACTGATCATGTCCGCCACCGGGTTCTGCGCGGCTTTCGCGAGCGCCTCGGTGTTGGTCGCGTTCGGATCGGCCTCGTACTCGGTGACCACGCCTTCGCCATCGTCGCGGGTGCCCGTGGCGGTCGAGGCGGTGGGAGCATCGTCCTGCAAGGCCAGGATTCCGGCGGCGAAGTCGAGCTCGACCGAGGTGTCGGCGGCGAGCGGGGCCGAGAAGGGGAGGGCGATGGCTGAGATGGTGATCGCGGCGCGGATCTGGTTCATGGTTTCTCCTCGTTCGATGTGGCTTCAACGTTGACTCGCGATCGGCCGGGCCGCGCGACGCAGGGGATTGATACCAGATTCACCGACGTAGTGTCAGTAACCGATCGAGCCACCGGCGCCAGTTCTTCGATCGGAAACCGTGGCACGCGTCGGTGGACCATCCCCGATCGTGAAGCCCCTCGGTGAGCCGATCGAGGTTTCGGAGATCGCGAAGGCCGACGGGGAGGGCGGAACCCGGAAAGCCACCGTCGGCATCGGAGCCGAGGCCGACTCGATTCCGACCCGCGATCGACGCGACGTGCTCGATGTGATCGAGGCAGTCCTCGATCGTGGCGTCACGATCTTCGCCATGGAGGAAACGGCCGAAGAGATTGAGGCCGATCACCCCGTCGCGGGCGGCGATGGCCTGGATCTGGTCGTCGCGAAGATGGCGTGGATTCCGACCGGTGATCGCGGCGGCGTTCGAGTGGGTCGCGCAGACCGGTCCGTGAGATCGTTCCAGCACGTCGTCGAACGCCGCCTCGGAGAGATGCGAGAGATCGTGGGCGATTCCACGTTCATCGAAGGCGTCGACGATCGCTTCACCCGCCGGAGTGAGGCCGCCGGGAACGCCGTTCCCCCCGGCGTAGCGCGAACCTCTGGCCCAGCTCAGGCCGACGATCCGCAGTCCGCGTCCGTACCACGCGTCGACCGCGTCGGGCCCCGTGATCGGATCCGCGCACTCCATGAGGATCACGAGCCGGGGAACGGTCGGATGATCGAGATCCGAAGCGTCACGCACGATCCGCACACGGCCGGCTCGCTCCTCCGACTCGTACCACGCCAACTGCCGGAGCCCCGCGGCCTCGGCCGCGTCGGCGTCATCCGCCGGATACGCCGCGGGTTCGTCGGAAGGGCCGTCGCGTTCCGTGAAGATCGTCGCGAAGGCGGTGCGGATCCGGGCCTCTGCGAGGTCGGGCCAGCTCACCGTCGCATCGAGGTCGGCCTCTCGCGTGGAGATGAGGAAGTCGCGCCCCTCACCGGCCAGGTAGGCGAGGTCGAGATGGGCGTCGATCCAGGCGGTGTCGTCGGACATCGTCGCATGGTACGACGGTGACATCGATGGGACCGGCGTGAAACCCGCTTCTCGACATCACAACCGACGATTCCCGCGACATTCATTGCCTCGCGATCTGGGCCTCGGTAGCCTGTTGAGATGTCTGAAGCACCGGGGACCGCCGTTCCGCCACCTCCACCGAGCGATTGGGCCGCGGTGGGATGGGGAGGCGCCACGCCGGAAAGGGCGACGGCATCGGTTCGGTTGGCCTCCGGGCTGGTCGCGCTGGTCGCGTCCGCGGTGCTCACGATCGCCTGGATTCTGGTGCCTTCCGAGGCCGGCCTCGGAACGCATCGACAACTTGGAATGCCGCCTTGCAACTGGATCGTCGCGGCCAACATGCCGTGTCCGACCTGTGGAATGACCACCTCGTTCAGCCACGCCGCGCATGGTGATCTTCCCGCGTCGTTCCGGACGCAACCGATGGGGGCCGTGCTCGCGGTCGTCACCGCGGCCACCGTGCTCGTCGCGGGCTGGACGGCGGTCACCGGCTCGATGCTGGCGCCGTTCTTCACCAGTCTCTTCGGCCGCCGGCTCTTCTGGATCTCGATCGCCATGCTGCTGCTTGCATGGGGTTGGAAGATCATGGATCACCGGGGCCTCTTGTGAGTCACACCCCTCGTTCGATCGTCCGTTCGTTCCTTCCACCGCCTCGTCCCGCTCGACGTCCGCGGAATCCGTCCGAGACCAAAATCATGAACACGATTCATCGCGACCGTTCGAATGGAATTCTCCGAGGCCTCTCCGCCCTTGCGGTGGTCACGACCCTCGGCGTCCTCCAGGGGTGCCAGATCTTCGGCGTCGCCAGCGTCATCGGTCAGAACATCGAACGCGAGAAGAAGGTGGAAGTGCTCGCGGAGTACGACGGCCTTCGAAACCAGACCGTGGCGGTGCTCGTTCAGACCGACATGGCGACGCTCTACCAGTTTCCGAGCGTGGTGGCGGACATCGCCGTCAACCTGAGCCGTCGGATCCAGATGAACGTCGAAGGCGCGCAGGTGCTCAATCCCGCGGCCGTCCTGGACTGGACCTACCACCAGCCCGGCTGGGAGATGATGCCCTATGGCGAAGTGTGCGAAGAGCTCGGTGTCGATCGCGTGGTGTGGATCGACGTCTTCGAGTTCCGCCTGAATCCGCCGGGAAACCGCTGGCAGTGGGAGGGCGTGGCCGGCGCCTCGATCGGCATCGTGGAAGCGGACGGCTTCGATGCCGACGCCTTCTCCGAGACCTACGACATCAGTTCCGAGTTTCCGAAGATCCCCGAGCTCGGGCGTGAAAGCTCGACCGAGGAGAAGATCAAGACCGGTCTCCTCGCGACCTTCGTCCAGCAGGCCGGATGGCTCTTCTACGACCACATTGAGGACAAGTACCCCGATGCATGATTCACGACGCTCCCCACGCCGCCTCGTCGGAGTCCGATCGATGCTCTCGCTGGTGGTCGCGACCGCCGCGACGGGTCTCCTCGTCGGTTGCAACATCGTGGTGCCGGTGGCCTACGTGCTCGAGGGACCGGGGACGATCCCCGCGGCCTACGAACTTCGCGAGACCACGACCGCGGTCTTCGTGGATGATCCGACGAATGCGTTTCCCCGGACCGCACTTCGGTCCATGGTGGGCGTGCAGATCACCGACAGTCTGATCGCGAACGACGCGATCCCCTCGAACCTGATGGTGGACTCGCGCGACGTGCTCGCCCTGACCCGCGCGCTGGAGACCAGCAACGACCGGGTCAGCATCGAACGCATCGGTCGGGAGTCCGGGGTCGAGCAGGTGCTCTACGTCTCCCTCGACGGCTTTGCGCTGACGCTCGACGGCTTCACGCCGCGACCCACCGCGGTCTGCAGCATCAAGGTCCTCGATCTGGCCATGGGCTCCCGGGTGTTTCCGGCGGATGATCCCAACGGACTCGAAGTCGTCGGGCAGATCCGTGAGGTCGATCCGTCGAACTTCCAGAGTTTCGCGAAACGACGACGCGTCGAGGACGATCTCGCGATGCGTCTCGGGCGGAACGTGGCCGAACTGTTCTACGAGCACGAGCGTGTCGATCTCGGTGAGAACCTCGGGATTCGTTGATCCGTCCACGAGAGCGTCTCCTCCCGTCCACTCCGCGTTCCTGAATTCGCAAGAAGGATGACCCGCCGCATGTCCCGCGTCGTGCACGTCCTCGAACCAGATGCTCCCGGATGCGGCCCCTCCACCCGGAGGGTGCTCGCGGCGCTCCAGGCCGACGACGCCGTCGTCGTGATCGGTGGTCGAGCCGCCGCGGACGCGGTGGGTGACGCGGGCGTCGTCGTGACCGCCGCGGTTCCAGCCCCCCTGCGAAGTCCGCGGCTCGCGGGGCCCGCGATCCGTCGCGCCCTCGGCTCGTCCGCGCCCGATCGCATCGTCGCGTGGTCGGAATCCGCGCTGGTCGCCGCCTTGTCCTCCGGAACGACCTCGGAGGTGGTGGGAATCGTCGGGGCGATCGAACCACGGGCCCCGCGGATCGAAGCCTGGCGCCGGACGACCGCGATCGTCCATCCGATCGGGCCTGAGATCGGACCGGCGCTGGCTCGACGCGGATGGCGCGTCGGCTCCACCATCGCGGCGGCGGATCTGCCGGTCCGGGGCACCGATCATCCCGATCGCCGGTCATCGCGACGTGCGTCCATTCGTGGGCAGTGGGGGATCGACGACGACCGTCTCGTGATCGCGGTCGCTGGTGATCCCACGCATGGGTCGGATGTGTCCGCCGCCATGACCGCGGCCGCCTCCGCGGCGGTCGCAGGCCGAGGGTGCTGCCTCGTCGCGGATCCGATGGGGATCAACGCGGTCGCGTCGTCGCAGTGGCTTCGCGAGGGCATGGGCCGGTTCGGCGGGAGTCCCGTCGGACTGGTGCTCGATGCCCGGGTGCGGGATCCCCGAGCCATCGCCGCCGGCGTCGACGTCGCGGCCCAGGTCGATTTCCCCGACGCGGTCACCTTCACACCGCCGTCGGTCGTCGAGATGCGGACCTGGCTCGCCCTCGGCGTGCCGGTGGTCGCGTCCGATCGGGCGAATGCGGCCTCGGTGGTTCGCGACCGCGTCGACGGCCGGCTTCTGCCACCCGCGAATCGCAATGCCTTCATTCGGGTGCTGATGCGGCTGGTCGACGAGCCCGGATTGGTGACCGACATGGCGCATGCCGCCGCCGCGACGCATGGCCGCGGTCTCCCGATTCGACGTCCGAACTGGATCTGGGACTCCCCGGATCACTCGGCCGGCGGGAGAAGCTTCGAGAATCCGATGGCGGCCTCCCGGTAGAGCGAGGCGAGATCCTCCTCCGGAATCGACATGCCACGAAGCCGCGGGGCATCCATCGGTCCGAAGGTGTCGGGATCGACCAACGCGAGATCCGGATCGGCGATCGGGCTCTCGCCGTCGTGGTCGCTTTCCCACAGTCGTCGCAGCGCCCAGTACCGGCTGGCGTAGAGATCGAAGGCGTCGGCTTCGTTCGAGGCCTTGGCGGACATCACGTTTTCGGCGTCGAGCGGATCGGCGCGAAGATGTTCGTCGAGGGTGACGATGTCGGAGCCGAAGAGAAGTCGACCGCGGTGCCGACGGAGAAAGGCGAGGAGATCCGCCGGTTCGTGTCGCGAGAGCTCGCGGATCATCCACTTCGTCGCGCTGGTGTCGAGATGAAGGTTCTGGTGGCGTTCGAGGAGACCGTCGAGGAATTCGAGATCCTCCGGCCACCCGCCCATGTGCGCGGCGATGAAGGGAACCTGGAAGTTCGAGAGGGCGGCTTCGAGGGGTTCGTAGTGGGATCGCTTGTCACCGAAGCGCGCCCGGTCCGAGTACCGGGTCGCGAACCAGGTGTCGGGATCGGCGACATGCACCATGATCGCCATGCCGAGATCGACTGCGAGCTGCATGCCCTCCCGTCGAATCGGAGCATCGAGCCGCAGCAGGGCGGGGTCGCCCGCTTCCTCGCCGAATTCGATGATCCGCGGTGCCGCCCAGAACTTGACGATCCGCGCGCCCTGCTCGCGATACGCCTCGATCCGACGCAGATAGTCCTCCCCATGGGCGCGTCGGCGATCGGGATTCCTGAAGTCCGGGACCGCGATCGGTTCGAATCGGCCCTCGAGCGCGGTTCGGACCGCCTCGACCTCGTCGATCGCGGTCATGGACCACACGGCTTCGACGCCGTAGAGGTCCATCACCTCGGCGAAGAGCCGACTGGCTTCGAGGCCGTTGATGTGGGTGTGCGCATCGATGATGGGAACCGTCGGCGGCCCCATGCGGACGGCCTCGGCTCGATAGTCGAGCCCGAGCCGGTTCGATGTCGTCGGAGTGGGGTGCGTCATGGACGGGATGGTAGCCGTCGACGCGAAGGGGGATCAGGGCGTGTCGTTCGATTCCGGGATCTTCGAGCCCTCGACGCCCTGGGTGGGACTCACGACGCGATTGTCGAGGCCGGGCCGAGCCCGGGTCGGCGTCTTCACCTTCTTGGTCGCGGTTCCGTTCAGTCGCTTGCGGGCGGTGGGAAGCGAGTCCACCTCACAGGCGTCGGTCGGGGGTTCGATCACGCCGCCGGCGATGACCCGTCCGATGTAGATCTCATGGTCCGCTTCGATGTCGAGGTGACGGATGAGTTCGCACCGGACCCAACTGGCCGAGGCCGTGGGAATCGGGATGCCCGCGGTGTCGGGAACGAGGCTGTGACCGAGGAACGGATCCTCGCCATGGAGGTCGCCTGGTCGATTGAAGAGCCGTGACAGGATCAGGTCGCGGCCTCTCAACTCGCACAATCCGAAGACCGCCGAGTCGCGGATGAGCGGGCTCAGGGCGTGCCCTTTCTGGACCGCCACGGTCACCGTGATCGGCTCGTCGGCGCACTTCTGCACTCGGGTGACGAGCATCCCGTTCCGCTGATCGCCGTGTGCGGCGGTCATGAGGAAGCGTCCGACCGGCATTCGATCGGTGGCCTGAGTCAATTCCGTTCTTCCGTTGGGTTCGATCGCCATGCCGTTCCAGGGTTGCGTTCCCCGTTTGAAGCGGGGTGCGGATCAGTGGGTGGTTCGTGGACAGCATGCGCTCGAAATCGAAAAAATCCATAACTGCCGTCCAAACAGAGGCTTGGAAACACCCTTGTTGGAGTCGTGGGGCCGACGAGGGGCAAAAAAACCACGAAATGGGCAAAAGTGGGTGATTGTGTTGAAGAGTGTGGCGATGTGGAGTATTCTCCGGCCGGCATCGTGTGACGGCCTCGAAAGGTCGACACCTTTCGGCTTCGGACCTGCGGAGTACTGATGCGTGCTTTTTCTCGGCGAATTCGAGCACACCATCGACACGAAGAATCGGCTGGCGATCCCAGCCGAGCTTCGCGACGTGCTCGACGAGGCGACGCACGGATCCGCGTTCGTCGCGGCACCGGGATCGAACGGAACGCTCTGGCTCTGGCCGGAGCGGACCTTCGCGGAACTCGCCTCGAAGCTCGGCGGCACGCTCCTCGGCGAAGAGGAACTGGTCGCCTTCGATCAGGCGATCTTCTCGCAGTCGGCACGGTGCACCATCGATTCGGCCGGACGGGTTCGGCTCCCCGAGCGTCTGCTCGGAAAGTTCGGACTGTCGGGGAGTGTGATGGTGCTCGGCGTTCGCGACCATCTCGAACTCGTGGCGCCGGATGCCTGGCGGGAGAAGCAGGCGGCCCTGCCCTCCGACGGCGACGTCTGGAAGCGAGCCCGCGCGGCGCTGGCCGAACGGTCGAAGGGGGAGGGTCGATGAGAACCTCCACGAACATCATCAGAACCAATGGCGGAGATTCCGCCGAACAGTCATGCGGCCATGGATCGGCCGCCGGACGCATCGTCGGCACGCGGTCGAGTCGACGGTGCGAGCAGTTCGTGTCGCGACGGTCAAGGATGACCGTTGCGGCCCGTGAATCGACCGCAAACGCCTTGTTTTTTCGGGCATCGCGAACAGGGGGGCACCTGGTTCGCGGACCCCGGGCCAAGGATGGCCCGGATCTGGGTTGCTTCGAGGGTCAAGGATGATCCCGGAGCACGTCGGGGCACAGGCCCCGACCTCCCTCGACCTGCGTGGTCGGTTCGAGGGCTTTCGGCCATGAGCGGGGGCTCGATGGCTGCTTCGCTTCGCCGCCCGCGTCGTCGACAGACGACGCGGGCGTTTTCTTCGGACGCGCTGCTGGAAAGACGAGGACCCCGCGGTGCGCGGGGTCCTCATCGAAAGGTCTTCTTGTCGGCGACGTTCGGTCGACGGATGCTTCAGGCTTCCGAGGCCGGCCGGATCTGACCCGCCACCGGGGGCGCGTCCTCGTCGGCCACGATCTGTTCCGCGACCTCTCGGCGGTGGACCGCGACTTCACGCGGAAACTCGAACGCGAGTCGGACACGGTCGCCCTTGATCACCGCCACCCGGACGACACCAAGAGGCGACGCGGGATCTCCGATGATGACTTCCTCACCTTCGCGGCGGGTGATGACGAGCATGATCAGGGCCTCCTGCCTGCGGACCACCCTGGAAGGGGTTCGACCGGGACCTCGGTGCCTCGGCCGTTGAAGGGTGGTTGCCGAGATCGTTCGGCACGGTACAGCCTAGCCGAACGACGGCGATTACAGAAGTCGGGATCGGTGGATTTGCCGTTCGTTCGGGGCCTCGACGAGTCTTCACTCGGAGGCCACGACCTCGGTCACTTCGGGGACTCGGCTGCGCAGATTTCGCGCGATTCCGTCGCGAAGCGTCATTTCGCTCGACGGACATCCGACGCAGGCCCCGAGAAAGCGGATCTTGACGACGCCTTCTTCGGAGATCTCAAGGAGCTCGAAGTCCCCTCCGTCTTCCTGGACCGCCGGCCGAATGAGGGCCAGAACCGCCTCCACTCGAGACTGCAGGGATTCGGTTGGAGGCTCGGTCATGGCTGAAGACGTCCTTGGGGAACCCGGAAACGGGGCTTTGCCGGCGCTGCCGGAACCGCGTTCGTTCGACACGATGATAGAGTCATGCGGCAACCTCCGTCGAATCACCTCGGGTTTGGTGACAACCGGCGGCGTCATTCGTTCCTGCAAGGCATGGAGGCCTGAGCGACGTGAGCCCGAGAATGCTTCGTGACCTCGATCAAGGTGGACCGGGATGGGAATCCGGCT
The DNA here is from genome assembly GCA_009936695.1 of Planctomycetia bacterium. Taxonomy (GTDB): domain Bacteria; phylum Planctomycetota; class Phycisphaerae; order Phycisphaerales; family SM1A02; genus UBA12014. The sequence goes on along the minus strand of JAACEA010000325.1, from coordinate 1,600 downwards.
CGTCACCGGTGGTCCGTCGGATGCCGATCGCGATGCTCCTCGCGGGGCTCCTGGTCATCGGCCTGATTGCGGTGCCGCCCGGATGTGCGCCTCGATCGATCGAGGATCCGGCGGCGGTCCTCGCCGATCCCGAGGAGACGTCCGGCCGCCACGCGGCCGCGATGCGGATGCTGGAGGCCACGACCGAACCGGACGCCACGAGTCGCGCCCTCAAGCGGATGATCGTCGCCGACGGGTACACCGTCGACGTCCGACAGATGGCATACGACCGCATGAAGGTGATCGACCCGGAGGGACTCCAGCGCCTGCTGGAGATCCAGATGCCGAAGATCGATGCGATTCGATGGCGTGAACGCCTGTGCGAACTCATCGCGGCGGAGCCCTGGATCGACATGACGCCGACGCTCATCCGGGCGTGGGCGAGACCGATGCCCAACTGGGTGGAGGATCCCAAGGATCGACCGGAGCGACTGGCCCTGATCGAGATGTACGGTGAAGACCGGCTCGCGGACGTGCTGGTCCAGGTCATGCTCGATGCGGATCCGGTGGTCGCGGCGAACCTTCGCGCCCGATGCTGGGAATTACTCGTGGCGGAGGGACGACGCGATCGGGTGGTGGAACTGCTCGCGAGCAGCGACGTCTCCCCCCGGGACGGCATGTTCCGGGATCTTCGGACGATCTCGGAACGCACCGGGATCATCCCGGTGAATCGTGAGGAGATCATCTGGGCCCGCACGCTGTGTCGGCCGGAGAACGCCGACTTCCTGGACGCCGCGTCCGCAGCGTGCGACCGGGTCCCGGAATCACGGCGGCCGACCCTCGAACTGCGGGACCTCGGCGTGCTCGTCGCGGCGATGCGTCTCGATCCGACGCTTCTCGACCAGGACGAGGCCACGCTCTACGAAGGCCTCCGACGGGATGTCGATGTCGACGGAAGGCGCCTCTATTCCGCGAACTTCACCGGCTGGAACGACACCCACACCGAGCGACTTCGGGAGGTCCGCCGGAAGCTCGACTGGGGCGACCTGCTCGCCGTGCGGATCGCGGCGGAATCGCTGGGAATCGAGGCGGTTCGCGGGCATCTCTTCCGCTATGCGGAGCGTGACCTTCTCGACGAGAGCACGGAATTCGGCGGCGTCATCTCGGTGGACGACGAGGGGCGGATCGAGGTGCTCGAATTCAAGCCCCGGGTTCGGCGCGGCGACAATCGCTTCGAGGCGACGCAGGAGATGTTCGACGCGGCGTACACCGGCGTCTTCCACTTCCACAATCACGCCCAGAAGTACGACAACCGGGACTACGCCGGACCGCACATGGGCGACTTCGCCTATGCGGAGGCGACGAGGGCCAACTGTCTCGTCTTCACCTTCATCGACAGCCGGACCATCAACGCCGACTACTACCGCCACGGCGGGGTGGTGGTGGATCTCGGCACCTTCCAGCGGCCGGACTGAATTCGTCCTCGGTCGTGGCTCCTGATCGGGAACCGATCACGTGCAGGTCCTGCTCATCATCCTCGCCGCCGTGGTGCTCCTTCCGGCGCCGGAAGGCGGGTTCCCCGCCCGGCTCGAGCCCCTCGCGAGCATCAGCCTGGTCCTGG
>JAACEA010000324.1 GCA_009936695.1 Planctomycetia bacterium | reverse complement strand
GTCCACACCGCCGATCGTCGAATCCGTCGGCAACTCGAGTCCGACGAGTCGGTGCCCGGTCCGGCGGATCAGTCGGTTCGCCTTCGGGATCTGGTCGACGAGGTCCGCCAGGCGCTTCGTCGCGCCTGAACCCGATGATGGACTCGGCTTGCCGTGGCATGGGTACACTTCCACGATGATCCGCCTCCTTCGATCCGTCGCCGACATGCCGCGCCGCGCAGCCTCGGTCGCCTTGCTGCTCGTCACCGTTCCCGGGTTCGCCCAGACGGATCGATACGGACCGGTCGATTCGAGCGACGCAAGCGTCTCCGTGCTGCGTCGCAGCGTCGGGGGCGAGGGAAACCCCGCGAACCTCGCGACGTTCGCGGCCCGCGACCTCGATGGAACGGACGTCATTCTTCATGCGGCCGTGGACGGGGCATCGGCGGAGATGCGGGTGCGCGCCGTGGTGGAACTCGCGCAGCGGGGTGAATCCCTTCCACTCCTGATCTCCCGACTCGACTCCGCCGACGAACGCGGGGCGGCGGTCGTCGCGGTGGTCGGCAAGGGACTGCTCGATCAACCGACCGCGATCGCCCTCCTGCCCGGTCTCGACGCACACGACATCGCCCTCGTGCTGACGCTCGCGATCGCGGATCGCACCGAGGATTCCCCCCGACTCGAACGGATCGCCGCCGACGCGGACGCGACGTGGCTGACCCGGGGGCTCGCCGCCGCGACACTCGAGCAGCGATCGATCCGGGCCCTTGCCGCCTGGCGATCCGAGGTCGAACAACTGCCGCCCGCGAGTCGGGATCGGACGACGTTCGAACTCGTCGCGTTTCTCGAACTCCTCGGATTCGCGGAAGCGCCTCTGGCCCTCCTGGCCGACGTCGAGGATCGACCGTCCAACGACGCCCTGCGGGCCGCCGTCGTGGAAACCCTCCTCGAACTGTCTCCGGAAGCAGGCATCGAGGCCTGGCTCGACCTGCTGTCGGACTGCGAAGACGACCTGCGAACACCCCCGATCGGCATGCTGCTGGTCAGCGCCGATCGGGCCGCACCTGCGGATGTCGTGGATCGTTTCCCGACCGCGGACCGCATGTCGAAGGCGATCGCCGAACTCGTGCTGGCGGCGCCCGAGGCCCGGGCGGAGGCCGCGATCGCCGCGATCGAACTGGGCCATCGACCGACCATGGTCTGGGCGATCACGGACGCGGAAGCCAGCCTCGACCAACGGGTGCTCGAGGCGTTGCTCGATCGAGCACTCCGTTCGTCCCGGCCCGGGCTGGAGGAACTCGCCCTGCAGGCCTCCCGCGGCCTCGCCGCGATCGATCCGGCCGCGATCGGCACCCGACTCCAGACGCGCCTCGACGCCGGTCCAGGCGACGGCCGCAACAGCGTGGACGTGGAGATCCTCTTCCGGGGGCTGCTCGATGCCCCCGGCCCGGATGCCATCGCCGAGGCACGTCCCTTCCTCGAGTCCTCCAACCGAGCGACCCGATCGCTCGCACTCCTCGTCCTCGCCCGCGGAGGCGAACTCGACGATGGACAGCTCCAGCGTCTCGGGCGGGCCGCCGCGGGCGGCGGTGGCATTCCGCCCGACCTTCGGCCTCTGGCCGCCTGGCTCTATCTCCAGGCCAACGGTGATCTTGAGACGTCGATTCCACGAATCGTCGAGCCTTGAGCCACTGATCGGTCGATCAAGGAGGCACCGCTCATGAACTTCATCCCCCTCAATCGTCCCGATATCCGGTCCCAGGACTTCGCCGCCCTCGAAGGAGCGCTGCAGGCGCTCGCCGAGGACGACGCATCGCCGATCCGGCAACTCGAGTCGGCCGCCGCCGCGGTGACCGATCGCCCCTACGCCGTGGCGGCGACCACCGCCGGCGTGGCCCTCGAAGCCGCGATGCTCTCGGTGGGCCTTCAAGTCGGAGATGAAGTCATCTGTCCGGCCCTGGCGCCGGCCCGCCTCGTCGCCGCGATCGTCCGATCCGGGGGCATCCCCCGATTCGTGGACGTCGATCCCCTGACCGGGGGCATGCCGTCGAACGCCGTCGAGGCCGCGATCTCCGACCGTACCCGCGTGATCTCCTCCATCGCCCCGTGGACCGCCCCGTCGGTGCTCGAGGAGCTGGCCGCATTGAGCCGCAAGTACGAGATCCCCCTCATCGAGGATGCGATCGAAAGTCTGGGAACCAGAATGGCGTCGGATGCCGCGGGCCGTTTCGGCGTACTGTCGGTGCTCGGCCTCGGACGGGAGAGCTCGGCGATGGCGGCCGGAGGCGGATTGATCGTCACCCACGACGAACGAGTCGCTGCGACCTGCCGGGAGATCCTGACCGAGGGACGCGCCGCCTCCGACGATCCCGACGACGTCGACGAGGACCACGAAGCCGGGGATCACGTGCGCGCCGGACTCGACGGGCGGTTGGACGTGCTTCGGGCGTCCATCGGCATCGGGACGCTGGAGCGACTGCCCGAGACGCTTGCAGCCCGCCGGGAGGTCGCCTCCCGATACATCGCCCGGCTCGGCGGCGAGGCCGATCTCCTGATCTCTCCGCCACCGTCGGGCGTGCAGCCCAGCTGGGCCGCGTTCCCGGTGCGGCTCGACGAACGTTTCCTGCTCGAGGATCGCGATGCGATCATTCGAGGGATGCGGCGGCACGATCTCGGTGTCTCCGCCGGATGGTCGTTCGCCCCGGGCCTCCCGATCGCGCGACACGGTGCGACGCCGGAGGATCGATGGCCGATCGCCGCGCGAATCGCAGGACGAACCATGCTCCTGCCTTGCCACGCCTTCGTCACCGCCGCCGACGTCGACATCATCTGCCAGACGCTCCTGCTCATCATGAAGCAGACCGTGTTCGGTCGCGGCGGTCAGTGAGTCCGCGAGGTCGCGAGACACGCCGGCACGTCATCCGGAGCGCCGGCCAGCCCGTCTGAATCCAGCATGATTCGCGTGACGGCGGCGATCTGGAATCACTCCCACTCGATGGTGGCGGGCGGCTTCGAACTGATGTCGTAGACCACTCGATTGACGCCGGCCACCTCGTTGATGATGCGATTCGAGATCGAGGCGAGGACCCCGTAGGGCAGCCTCGCCCAGTCGGCGGTCATGAAGTCCTGGGTCTCGACGGCACGAACCGCGACCACGTTGTCGTAGGTCCGACCGTCCCCCATCACGCCGACCGATCGCACGGGCAGCAGCACCGTGAAGACCTGATTGGTCGATCGATACAGTTCGTTCGCGACGATCTCCTCGAGCAGGATCTCGTCGCACTCGCGAAGCAGGTCCAGTTTGTCGTGCGTGATGTCACCCAGCACGCGGACCGCCAGACCGGGGCCCGGAAACGGATGTCTCCAGACGATCGCGGGCGGCAGGCCGAGGACCTCCCCGAGCGTGCGGACCTCGTCCTTGAAGAGATCCCGAAGCGGCTCCACGAGTTCGAAGCCGAGTTCCTCCGGAAGTCCGCCGACGTTGTGGTGGAGCTTGATGTTCGCCGCGGTTCCGGCGAGTGAGTGGCCGCTCTCGATCACGTCGGGATACAACGTGCCCTGGGCGAGGAACCGGACGCCACCGTACTTCGATGACTCGGACTCGACCTGTCGTGCGGCCTCCTGGAACACCGTGATGAATCGATGGCCGATCAGCCGCCGCTTCTCCTGCGGGTCGTCGATCCCCTTGAGATCGTCGAGAAACTCTTCGGCCGCATCGATGACTCGAAGATCGATGTCGAAATGATCTCGGAACGTCGTCTCGACGAGTTCCCGTTCGTTCTTCCGCAGCAGACCGTTGTCGACGAAGATGCAGGTGAGCCGGTCGCCGATCGCCCGCTGGAGAAGGGCCGCGACGACCGAACTGTCGACGCCCCCCGAGAGGCCGCAGATCACGCGATCCTCACCGACCCGGCGTCGAACCCGCTCGCATTCGGCATCGAGGTACTCGCTCATCCTCCAGGTGCCGCTGCATCCGCAGATCCCGTAGAGGAAGTTGCGCAGGATGTCGACGCCGTGAGGCGTATGCGTGACCTCGGGGTGGAACTGGACGCCCCAGAAGGGACGCTCGCGATGACGGACCGCGGCGAACGGACACGTGGAGGTCGACGCCACGGCCTCGAACGCCTCGGAGAGTCCGGTCACCTGATCGCCATGACTCATCCACACGGAGGTGCGTGCGGGAATGCCTGCCAGCAGTCCCTCGTCGTTGCCGATCTCGAGTTGCGCTCGGCCGTACTCCCGGCTCGAGGCGCTCTTGACCGTGCCACCGAGCATCTCGCACCCGAGCTGCATGCCGTAACAGATGCCGAGAACCGGAACCCCGAGATCGAGGATGCCGGGATCACACACCGGCGCTCCGGATTCGTGGACGCTCGAGGGCCCGCCGGAGAGGATCACCCCCTTGGGATTCAGGGCCCGAATGGTCTTGAGATCGGTATCCGGCGCCACGAGGAGACTGAAGGCACCGAGTTCTCGAACTCTTCGGGCGATGAGCTGGGTGTACTGACTCCCGAAGTCGAGAATCGGAATGGTCTCTGCGGCAGGAATGTCGCCGGTGGTCGCGGTGGTCATGTTGGATCCGAAGGCTGTGCTGCGAGATCCTGGTGGGATTCCGCACGATTGAAAGAGAAAATGCTACCGCGCCGCCTCTCCGACCGGTGGCGACCGACCCTCGGCCCCCACCCACGAT
>JAACEA010000323.1 GCA_009936695.1 Planctomycetia bacterium | reverse complement strand
GGACGCTCAAGAGTGGCACCAAGAGACATGGGGGCAAATCGCTCTGGTCGTTTTGTGAGAGTTTTCCCGATTGGGGGAACCATGCAGGATTATCGGGGCGTCGAATGACGGTTTGCCGTCGCTTGACGCTGTTCCGCGAGGTGCTCGTCCCAACGAATCGGAAGCTGGTGCTCGACCCCGAGGAGGTCGAGCAGACGACCCGCCATGAAATCGACCAGGTCGTTCACCGATTTCGGCTGGAGGTAGAGACCGGGCGAAAGGGGCGCGACGATCGCGCCAGCCTCGGTCACCTTCCGCATCGCCTCGATCTCGGTGAGCCCGATCGGACTCTCCCGATGGGCGATCACGAGCGGCCTGCGTTCCTTCAGGGTGACTTGAGCGGCCCGCTGTACAAGATTGTCGCTGATCCCATGGGCGATCTTCGCCAGCGTGTTGCTCGACGCGGGGACCACGACCATGCCGTCGTGTTGGAAGGAGCCGCTGGCACAGGCGGCACCGACGTCGTTGCCGGGGTGCATCACCAGGCGATCGCCCCGACCTCCGCTCAACGCGTCCGCATCCAGTTTCGTGATGCCCGCCTCCTCGGCGAGAAGACGTTTCCCGAGGTTCGAACACGCGACGTGAACTTCGACGCCCTGCGCCGCAAGCATCTCGACCACGCGAACCGCGTAGGCGGCGCCACTCGCGCCGGTGATTCCGACCACGATCCGACGGGTGTTCATGGGTTGGGATGCGGTCATGCGGGGAATCCCTTCCCGACGGATTCGTCGTTCACCGGTGGGTGGATTCCCGACACGAGCCACGTCGGGCCGGCGGCCTCGTCATCCCGGAAGGATGATCACTCGGAACCCGCGGTGTCCGTGTCCGTCTCGGGACCGGCTTCATCGCCGTTCGCATTCTCGGACGCGGCCTGTTCCGCCTCGGCCTGAGCGGCGGCCGCAGCGGCTTCCGCCGCCGCCTCTTCCGCTTCGATGCGAGCGATCTCGTCCGGATTCACGCACGTCGGTCGGTCGGCCGGAATCAACCATCGCTGGAAGACATCCAGCTGGTAGGCCCTGAAGGGTTCGGACAGGTAGACGAGTGTCGCAAGCTGGTAGAGGTCGCCGCTGCTCGGATAGGCGACGTCGACCTCGGCACGGTTCGACCGGACCCTGACCTGCCTGATCTCCCAGATCGGGAGGCCCTCCTCGATGTCGGCCATCGTGGCCTCACGGGCGGAATCGACTTCGGTGAGGATGCCGATCTGACGCCAGTCGCTCGAGCTGATCCCCGAAGGCAGTGCATAGATCAGCGGCGGGGACGTCGCTTCGCCTTCCGCGGCCGCCGGCGACACCAGTTCGAGATCACCCACGGTCCGGGCATAGGTCTCCGAGAGCGCCTTACCCATCAACTGCGGAACCGGATAGACGCCCGGGGTGAGTACCACGGAACCGCCATCAGGGGGGAATGTCGCATAGGGCGTGCACGCGATGGCGGCGAAGGACGCCGCGGAGATCGCGATGAGGCCGGCGAGACGACGAGTGATCCGATGCATGAGAACCCTCCAGAAGTCCTGCCCAGTGTATCGGTCGGCCGTTTCACGCCGCTCGGCGTCGAGCTGGCTCGAAGGCACGATCCCGAATCGCGGGGCGAGGTGCCGATCTACTCTTCGGCCTTGGCGATCTGCCAGTACTCGAGTTCGACCGGCGCCTGTCGACCGAAGATCGTGACCAGGACGCGGACGAGTCCCTTGTCGGGCATGACCTCGTCGACGGTTCCTTCGTAGTTCTCGAAGGGACCTTCCTTGATCGTGACCGGATCGCCCGATTCGAATTCCATCTTGATCTGCGGTGCCTCGTCCGGCTTCCGCGAGTCGAAGAGCATCTTCTCGACCTCGTGGGCCGCCATCGGCGTCGGACGCCCCGCGGTGCCGACGAAGTCGCCGACGCCCGTGGTCTCCTTGATCAGGAAGAAGACGTCCTGCGGAATGCGACCGTCGGACTCGAGGGACATCTCGACGAACACGTAACCGGGGTAGAGCTTGGTCTCGGTGACCTTGGTCACGCCGCCCTTGATCGACTGGGTCTTCTCGGTCGGCACCATGATGCGACCGACGAGATGCTCCATGCCTTCGATCTGGACCTTTCGAAGCAGCGTCTCGCGGACGCCCGATTCCTTGTTGCTCGCGACCCGAAGGACGAACCAGTCGAAGCCGGGCCGGTACATCGGCATGTCCGCGGCCGGATCGAATCCACCCTCGGGCGTGGCGTCGCCGTCGGCCGTCGGCGTCGACGCCGGGCGGTCGGGCTCCTCGCTCACGATTCGATGGGTGGCGACGCCGCCGAAGTTCTCGAGCGTCGGTCCGCCGGCCAGCGTGGTCGCCGCGCGACCGGATGCGAGCGTCCGCTTCTTGGCGGTCTCCGACGGCGGATCGGTCGGTTCGGACGCCTTGGATTCCGTCGAACCGGTGCCCGTGTCGGCCACCTGTTCGGCAGGAGTCTCGCTCGGTGTCTGGTGCTCGCCGTCGGCGGGCTTTTCATCGGAAAGGGTCATGCGTTTTCCTCGTTTCCCACGGACCATCGGACGGACGGAAGCGACGCGGTCAGGTGGGGGTATCGAGCACCTTGATGGCACTGAAGAACGTGACGAAGACCAGGTCCCAGACCTTGCAGAAACCGGCGATGCCGGCCGACAAGGCGATGACCACGATCGTCGATCCCACCACTTCGCGGCGGGAGGACCAGTTGACCTTCTTCATCTCGGATTCGGTCGCGACCAGGAAGTCGACGGACCGGGGCTTCAGCCAGATGAAGTAGTAGAGCAGCGAGCCGAAGATCGCCACCCAGAGGACGCCGGACGCGGCGCGGAAGTAGACCGGGTCGAGATCGAACCAGTCGGTGTTCTTGAAGAAGTCGGAGATCCACATCGCACCGAGCAGGATCATCACGCCGCCCGCGATGGTGGACATCTGACGGGTCCAGTAGCCCTGGCCCTTCTTGTAGATCGCGGTGGACATCGTCGTGTTCCCAACTGTGGACGAGAGTGGAACGGAACCCGGATCGAACGCTGGGTTCCCGCTTGGCAACACGCCAGGAGTGACTCGAACACTCAACCTGCGGATTTGGAATCCGCTGCTCTGCCAATTGAGCTACTGGCGTAGGAGGTCGAACCGAAGCCCGCCGGAGCGGTGTCGTCGGATCACTTCCGCTTGATCTTGTGCAGGGTGTGCTTGCGAAGAGAGGGGGAGTACTTCATGAAGCCCTCCTTCACCTTCTCGTCGATGCCGCCCTTGACGCGGATGTTGGTCCGGTAGTTCATTTCACCGGTCTCGGTGCACTGAAGCCAGACGAACTCGCGATCGGTTGCTCTCTTGGCCATTGCTGCATCACCCTTCTGGGATCTTGCTCGAACGAATCGGAGACCGCTCGGTCCCCGCTTGAGGTCGGGTCGGCGCCGGGGCCCGGCCGAAAGGCCGGACCCCGGTCACCGGTCGACTCGATGTCACTCGACGATCTTGGTGACGACGCCCGAACCCACGGTTCGGCCGCCTTCACGAACCGCGAACCGCACGCCTTCTTCCATCGCGACGCCCTTGCCCTCGAGGTCGACCTCGAGTTCGACGTTGTCGCCGGGCATGCACATCTCGGCACCACCCATGAGGGTGAGCTTGCCGGTGATGTCCGTCGTCCGGAAGTAGAACTGCGGCTTGTAGCCGGAGAAGAACGGCGTGTGGCGGCCGCCCTCTTCCTTGGTCAGGACGTAGACCTGGCCTTCGAACTTGGTGTGGGGCTTGATGCTTCCCGGCTTGCAGAGCACCTGACCGCGCTGGATGTCGGTCTTTTCGACGCCACGGAGGAGGCAACCGACGTTGTCGCCGGCCTGGCCCTCGTCGAGCGTCTTCTGGAACATCTCGACGCCGGTGATGGTCGTCTTGAGGGTCTCGGGGGCGAGACCGACGATTTCGGCCTCGTCACCGACCTTGATGACGCCACGCTCGATACGACCGGTCGCGACCGTGCCGCGGCCCTTGATCGAGAAGACGTCTTCGATCGACATCAGGAAGGGCTTGTCGGTTTCCCGCAGGGGCTCTTCGATGTAGGTGTCGAGCTGCTCGAGAAGTTCCCCGATGCAGCCGTTCTTGCTGTCATCCTCGGGGTTCTGGAGGGCCGGGTAGGCGGCACCACGGATGACCGGGGTGTCGTCACCGGGGAAGTCGTACTTGCTGAGGAGTTCGCGAACCTCGAGTTCGATGAGGTCGAGAAGTTCCTCGTCGTCGACGAGGTCGCACTTGTTGAGGAACACCACGATCTTCGGCACGCCGACCTGGCGGGCGAGCAGGATGTGCTCACGCGTCTGGGGCATGGGGCCGTCGGACGCGGACACGACCAGGATCGCGCCGTCCATCTGGGCGGCACCGGTGATCATGTTCTTCACGTAGTCGGCGTGACCGGGACAGTCGACGTGCGCGTAGTGTCGGTTTTCCGACTCGTACTCGACGTGGCTGGTCGCGATGGTGAGGATCTTGGTGGGGTCACGTCGACCTTCCGACTCGGACGCCTTCGCGACTTCGTCGTAGGCGATCTGCTTCGCAAGGCCCTTGGCACCCTGAACCGTGGTGATCGCGGCGGTGAGCGTGGTCTTGCCGTGGTCGACGTGGCCAATGGTGCCCACGTTGACGTGCGGCTTGGTCCGCTGGAAGACTTCCTTTGCCATCTGCGGGCATCTCCGAATTCGCGCCGTCGGGGTCAACCTGTCCGTGCGGCGTTCGACAGATGGAGTTCCGGCCCATCGTGGGCCATTCCTCCGGTGATTGCGCCCGACCACCTCAGCCGGGACCATGGGTTGGAACGGGACGATGCCCGTTCCGATTGAAAGCGATTCGAAGCCACCGACGGGACTTGAACCCGTGACCTCACCCTTACCAAGGGTGTGCTCTACCACTGAGCTACGGTGGCATGTTCGATGCCGGTCGCATCGATCT
>JAACEA010000031.1 GCA_009936695.1 Planctomycetia bacterium | reverse complement strand
GCCCGCACGAAACTCGGGCTCGCGCAACAGGATCGACCCGATGAGCAGGCGAAGCCCGCCGAGGTCGCCGAGTGGCTGCATCTGAACGTGATGGCGGGGGAGTGGGACGTGCTTGCGTGGTTCCTCGCGGAGCGCGCGGGCGACGAGGCGCCCGGAATCTACTCGCACGTCATCCAGTCGACCAATCAGGGTGATCCGATGCTCCTGCCGGAGGAGGTCCTCGCCCTCGCGAATGCAGCCCCCGGTGAACCGACCGACTGGCAGATCGACGTCCTGGGCAAGCTCCTGAAGCGGGCGTCCACGAAGTCCTCGACCGGGCCGATGCTCGGGGAGATCCGGGCGGGCACCCGGCTCTTCGGCGGCGAGGATGAAGCGAACCATCCCCGCACCGCGGCGCTGCTGGCCCGGGCCGGCATGCCCGACGAGGCGTACGTCTACCTGCCGCCGATCGATCGGGTTCGTGAACAGCAGGATGCGCGAGGGCTGCTCATCCACGGGATCTATCACGCCGATCGCGACGAGACGCTGCAGGCCTGGGAGCTCTTCGGCGAACTGGCCCTGATCGAGTCCGCCGACTTCGAGGTGCGTCAGGAGGCGCTGCGAGCCGCGGTGAAGCGACTTCCCGAGATTCCGGAAGCGCAGGCGACGGCGTGGCTCGAGGCGGTGTTCGCAAGCGAGCGGCTGGCGGCGGCCGCCCTCGAGGTGATCGCGCTCGACGCGATGAACCTCCGCAAGAGCAATCTCGGTGAGGCGGAGCGGGCTCGGGCGATCCTGGTGATGAAGTCCGCGGTCGAGACCCTGCTCGATTCGGGGCGGGTCGAGTCGGAGGTGATCCGGGTCCCCATGCGGATGCTGACCACGGGCCTCGTGGCGGAGGCCGAGGCGGCGACGACCGCGAAGGGCGTCCGAGGCGGACCGCCCAAGGGCATCGCGATGCTGATGCGGGCGAAACCCGAGGAGACCTGGCTCGATTCGATCGAACCGAGTCTCGCGGTTCGGGCCTATCGAGCATTCACCGGGGTCGCGACGCGGGCCGACGAGATCGATGTGGCGCTCGACATCCTCGAGGAGGGGATCGCGAAGCATCCGGACGAAGCGGAGGAGATGGGTGGTGAGTTCCTGAATCTCTGGACGGCGCGATTGCGGCCGAATGCGGGCAGCAGCCAGAACGCCGCGATCTCCGCCGCGATCTTCGCCTACGGCGGCCGGGTCGGCATGGCCGCGGCGCCGCTGACCCGGGGGCGTCAGGCTCGGAATCTCGATCGACTGCGGCGGGTGCTCGATCTCATGGCCGAGCGTGGCGTCGATCCTCGGGCGGTCAGCGGGGTGGTCGAGGCGTTCCAGGGATGCCACAGCGCCTCCGAGGCCTACACCGAGGCGGACATCGTCCGGATCCTCGGGCCGATCGAGGAATTGCCGCCGGCGACCGCCGCCCAGCTGGCCGCCGCGATGCAGGGTGGATTGAGCGGTGGCTGGCGATCGCGGGAAGTCCAGCAGCGGTTCGGAATGCGTCGGAACGGCGCCGAGATCGCGGAAGTGGTCGAGACGGGATACGAGCTCGCGATGCGACTCATCGACCGGGCCCTCGACGTCGAGCCGGACTCCTGGGAGCACGCGGTGCGTCGCGCCGCCCTCGCCTTCGAGCGGCTCGAGCATCGTCGTTCGATGAACGATGACGACCTCGCGGACTACGCGCGACTCCGGGACGAGAGTTTCGAAGCGTTCGAACGTGCGGCACTGGCCTATGCGGCGGCCGCGGGCCGCGGCGAAGAGAAGCCCTCCCCGGTCGTCTTCCGGGCCTGGTTCAACGCGGCGATCGGGGCGACCGATCTCGCCGAAGTCACCCGGGACAACATCCTGCTCGAAGGATCCGAACGCGACGAGCAGATCGGTCGGATCCGCGCCGCGATGCTCGGGATGGAGCCCGGCCTCGCCGAAGCGCACCTCGGCCTGCTCGCGGGCGATCTCTCCGCGGCGGTCGACGGACTCAACCCGGAAGTGAAGCCGCGGATCGTCCGGCACGCACTGCGGGTGGTCGGCGATCACCCGGCCGCCGCGCCGCTTCGACGGATCAACGCCCTCTACGAGGACCTCATCGACGACGAGATCCACCTTCGGCTCACGGTCGACGGTCCGGACCGGGTCGGAACCGACGAAGCGTTCGCGGCGGTGCTCGCCCTCCGATACACCAACGCGGTCGACCGGGAGACCGACGGCTTCGCGAAGTACCTCCAGAACGGCGTGTACGTCAATCTGGGAAACCGTGGCACCTCGGTGAACTACCGGGACCGGTTGGAGCGATCGATCCGTGACTCCCTCAAGGACGGATTCGAACTCGAAGGCCTCGGTTTCTTCGATTCGATGCACCCTTCCGTCGAGGTCCGGGAGGACGGGGAGGCGGGCTGGCAGGAGAAGCCGCTCGCGTATCTCGTGCTGCGGGCGATGGACCCGAGCCTGGAGCGGATCCCACCGATCCGCATGGACCTCGACTTCATCGATCAGACCGGCCCGGTGATTCTCGCGGTGGAATCCAACTCGCCGCCGATCGACGCCGCCTCCGTGGCGCCGGAACGTCCGCGCTCGGAACTCGCGGTGGACCAGGTCCTCGACGCCCGTGATCCGGACGGCGCAGTGTTGCTCGAGATCACCGCCCGGGGCCGAGGCGTGGTGGGGGATCTCGACGAGATCCTCACGGGGGTCGAGGATGCGATCGCGGGCTACCGGATCGCCGACGACGGCATCGAGGCGTTTCCGCTCGCGATGGTCGAGGCGTCGATGGACGACGAGGTCGTCTTCCGTTTCATGGCGAACGCGGACGACGACAAGGAGTTCCAGGCGCCCGATGCCGACGGGGTGCAGCGTCAGATGACCGAACGACGATGGGCGATCCGCTACGAGCCGGAAGTCGGTGCGACGACGTCGGGGGACTTCG
>JAACEA010000322.1 GCA_009936695.1 Planctomycetia bacterium | reverse complement strand
CATCGACTGCTTCGGTCGGGCCGACGGCGAGAGCGACCTCGGGCCGGTGTCGGATTTCCACGAGCGGATCGTCGACCAGGTCGTCGAGGTCGACGAAATGCTCATGGCGACCTATCTCGAGACCGGCGAGGTGTCGCCCGAGGCGCTGCACGCCCCGTTTGAAAAGGCGCTTCGCGAAGCGCATCTGGTCCCGGTCTGTTTCACCGCCGCCGCTGCGGGGACCGGCGCGAACGAGTTGCTGGACGCGATCGTCCGACTCTGTCCGAATCCGACGGAGGGGAATCCCCGACCCTTCCTCCACGACGTCGATGGCGAGGAGGTGGAGATGCTGCCCTCGATGCGTGACGACGACCACCTTCTCGGCCACGTGTTCAAGGTGGCCAGCGATCCCTACGCGGGGAAGCTCTGCTTCTTCAAGATCCACCAGGGGACGCTCGAAGCCGGAGGTCACCCCAAGGCCGACGACGGACGCAAGCCGATCCGGGTGGCACACCTCCTGAAGGTGCAGGGCGCGAAGCACCACGAGCAGGGCCGGATCGTGGCCGGCGACATCGGCGCGGTCGCGAAGATCGAGCACCTCCACTACGACAGCGTGCTCCATGACGGTTCGATCGGGGAACACATCCATCTCCGCCCCCTGCCGCTTCCCCGTCCGATGTTCGGCATCGCGATCGAGGCCGCGGATCGAAACGCGGAGGCGAAACTCGCGGAGGCGATGCACAAGATGCTCGAGGAGGACCCCACCCTCACCCTCGAGCAGGTGAAGGCGACGCACCAGACCGTTCTTCGTGGTCTCGGTGACATGCACGTCAGCATGAAGCTTCGGACACTGCAGGATCGATACGGCGTCGTGGTCGAAACCGCGGCGCCGAAGGTCGCCTACAAGGAGACCGTCACCGCGAAGGCCGAGGGGCACCATCGCCACAAGAAGCAGAGCGGCGGCTCCGGACAGTTCGGCGAGGTGTTCCTCCGGGTCGAGCCGCTTCCGGCCCGGACGGGCGGGGCGGCGACCTTCGAGTTCGTCGACGAGACGTTCGGAGGAAGCGTCCCGAAGCAGTACATGCCCGCGATCGAGAAGGGCGTCCGCAACGTGATGGAACACGGCGCCATCGCGGGCTATCCGATGCAGGGGATCAGGGTGAGCGTCTATGACGGCAAGCATCATCCCGTCGATTCGAAGGAGATCGCGTTCATGAAGGCGGGCTCGCGGGCCTTCATCGATGCGGTCGAAAAGGCCGGGCCGTCGCTTCTCGAGCCGATGGTCTCGATGGAGATCACCGTCGAATCGGGGTTGATCGGAGACATCGCGGGCGACATCTCCGGCCGGCGCGGACGCATCGTCGGCACCGACATGGTGGCGGGTGGCCAGGCGGTCATTCACGCGGAGGCGCCGCTCTCGGAGGTGATGAACTACGCCAACCAGCTGCAGTCGATCACCGGCGGGGCCGGCGCCTTTCACATGGAGTACAGCCACGACGAACCGACTCCGGCGAAGATCCAGGCGGAGGTGGTGGCCGCCTACCGGCCCGGCGGCGACGACGACTGATCATCGGGGTCGCCTCGTCGATGCGGCACGGCTACCCTCGTGCGGTGCGAACCCTGCGAAATGCCATCCTCGTCCGGCTCCTCCCGACGCTGCTCGCCTGCATTCCGGTGGCCGCCGACGGGCCGGTCCGCCCGAATGACGAGTACGTGGTGATGGCGAGCCATCGCTGTCGGGCGACCGACGGCTGGCGGCAGGTGGTGGGGGCTCTGGCCGCCAAGCACGACGCGGACATGCTCTTCTTCGACGACTCGCCGTCGGAACTGCTGCCGGAACTTCGAGATCGGCGACCGCGCTTCATCGGGGTGGTGGCGATGCCCGACGAGGCCGGCCGGGATCGCGTCGGCGCACTCAACCGGACCTTTCGTCGGATCATCGACGATCCATGGCTCGACGCGCGGTGGGGACTGGTGACCGGCGCCGAGTGGGCGGACGCGATGGAAGTCGTCCGGGCCACGGAGCCGTTGGTCATCCGCCGGCTCATGGCCAACACCCCGGTGCCGTTCGGCCCGGTTCCCGACGGCGTCTACTTCGATGAGGGCGTCGCGGGGCGTCGGGTGGAACGAACCGATGCCGGCGAGCCCGTCGAGGTGATGGGCGACATCGAGATCGTCGACGACTTCGTGGCGGCGTTCAACGACGCGCCGCCGGATCTCCTGGTGACCAGCGGGCGGACGAACGAGGAACGTTGGATGCTCGGTTACCTCTTCGACGGTGGTCGAGTGGTGGTCGGCGAAGAGGGTGATCTTCGCGGTCGGCTGCTCGACGAGACGGAGGTTCCGATTCGAAGTCCCGGGCCGATGGCGATGCTGGGGGCGGGAAGCTGCTTGCTCGGTTTCATTCCGGGTTCGGAGGTGCTCCCGCTCGCGTTCATCCACGATGCCGGTGCCCGCCAGATCGTCGGCTACGCCTCGACGACCTGGCATGGTGCGGGGGGCTGGGATGTCTACCGACGTTTCCTCGACGAGCCCGGTCGTGGCACGCTTTCGGAAGCCGCCTGGCTGGCCCAGCAGGAACTCATCCGACGATTCGCCGCCGAGTATCCGGGCGTTCCCGAGGTCAGCACCGAGGGCTTCGACGAGCGCGAGGTCTTCGAGTTCCAGCTCGCCGTCGCCGACGCCACGGGCGTCGACCGTCGGGAGGATCGGTTCGAGGATCTGGCCGGCCTGCTGTGGGACCGGGATGCGATCGTGCTGCTCGGGGACCCGGCCTGGCCGGTTCGACTGGAGACGGGCTCGCTTCCGTGGACGAGCCGGATCACCCGCGCGGACGATCGTCTGGTGATCGACGTCGAAGTCCACGCCGACCTCACCGACGGCCCGACGCCGATCGTCACGCTGCCCGAGCGGGTCGTACCGGGATCGCTCGTCGAAGACGATGGTCTGGAGGTGATCGTGACCCCGGATCTGATCTTCCTGCCCGATCTCGTCGAACGAACGCCGGGGACGTCCTTCCGACTCGAGTTGGAGGCACCACTCGAACGTGGACCGGCGGCAGGGCCACGGGTCGACGACGGGACGAGGCGCCGCGTGCTCGAGCTCGTGGCACCGGGAATGCGTCCGCGACTCCGGGCCGTCCTCAAGGACGCCGGTCCGAACGAGATCGAGCTCCTCCGTGCGATCCTGGACGTGACGCCTTCCCGTCGGGAGTCGATGGTGTTTCTGATCGCCAACATGCCTCCGGCGGATCGTCGTGTGATGACCACGAACACGCTCCGGGAGACCGTCGAACTGGCGCACGACGCCTTCGAGGCATCGCCGTGGCGAACGGGCGTCCCGGCTTCGGTGTTCCGGGAGGCCGTGCTGCCCTACGCCCACATCAATGAACGGCGCGACGACTGGCGCGGTGACTTCGTTTCGAGATTTCGCGCGGCGGCCCACGCCGCGGGGACCCAGGCCGAAGCGGTGGGATTGCTCAACCGGCTCGTCTACGAGACCTTCGACGTCACCTATGACGCCAACAAGCGTCTGAAGAACGAACAGAGTCCGTATCAGTCGATCGACCAGCATTGCGCGAGTTGCACGGGACTCTCCATCCTGCTGGCGAACGCCTGCCGCGCCGCGGGGATACCGGCTCGAATCGCGGGAATTCCCGAGTGGCCGACGGGTGACAATCACACCTGGGTGGAGGTGTTCGATCCGATCGACGGGAAGTGGCACTGGATCGAGGCATTCGGTGGCGGCGAATACGACGAGGGCTGGTGGGTCGACAAGGTCCGGGGAATCGCGGCCGAAGATCCGGACGAAGCGCGATACCGGATCTGGGCCGCATCATGGTCGAGGCCCGTCGGCGTGCCGAATCGATTCCCCTTGTGGTGGCTCGCGGCGGACGATGATCCGATCCCCGGAGTCGACCGCACCGCGGACTACGCCGTGGCCGCCGACTGAACGCGGAGCGTGGGGCTCAAGGTGTCGCGATTCGTGCGAACACCGCGTGGTCGAACGAAGCCTCGCCGACCCACTCCGCGGCCCGCATCACCCCCTCGAACTGGAATCCGAGGCGTTCCGCCACCGCCCGGCTCCTCACGTTGTCGGTCCGCACCCGGATCTCGACACGGTGGAAGCCGGCCTCGAAGCAGCGGGTCGTCACGGCACGGGTGGCCGTGGTGACGTGGCCGCCTCCCTCGTCTTCGCCGTTCACCCAGTAGCCGATGGCGATCCGACGATGGGCAGGGCTGCTGTCATGGAGTCCGATCACCCCGACGATTCGGGTTGAACCGCCTTCGTCGAGGACGATGGCCCAGTCGCCGCTGCCGTCGCCACCCGAATCGAGATCGCGACGCCGCTTCGAGTCCTCGATGAAGGCCAGGCTGTCCTCCGTGGCGAGGGTTTTCGCCACCCACGGGAGCCAGCCGCCGAGCCGATCACGATCACGGTCCACCAGTTCGAAGATCGAATCGGCGTGAACCGCTTCCAGAGGCTCCAGGCGGCGCTTTTCGTCGATTTCGATTGGGATCACGGGCGAGACGGGGGACATTTCGCCGAGTATAATGAGCGTCCGTTCGTCGACGCTCGACCGCCGTTTTCCAGCCCCGGAGCACCCATGATTCCCGTCCTCGTCTCCAACGCGATCTGGCTCATCATCTGCTTGATCTACGCAGGCCTTCTTTTCTGGCAGGCCGGACGAGATCGTCGCAACGGTACGGGATTCGTCGAAGAGGATTGAGTCTCGATGCATCGGCGGCCTCCGGACACGGGAGAGCCGCCGCGTCCGGCTCGCTTCAGGCAACCCATTCGACCCATCAGACCCTCGCTCCATGGGAGCGGGGGTCGTTTCGTACGTGCTGGACCGGGGTCGCGGCGACGCAGGAATTCCGGCAGGGGTGCCACGCTGCCAGCAGCCGGCATTCGATCGGCCGGGCCTCAGGCGAGGTACACCGTCGACCCTGCACGCAAAAGCCCACCCGGCGTCGGCCTGCAAGCAGGAGCGAGTACCGGGTGGGCGAGAGAGAGATCTGTGGGATGTCGAGTGCTGGACTCGTTCGAATTGCCGTTTCAGAGGCGCCATGCGGGTTTGTGAAACGTGCGATCAAATGTACGGACCAAGTGTGTCTTTGGGTTCTTCGGACCGAGAAAAAAGGTCGAAGGAAGCCAAAAAAGCGACTTCGAAGTCATTACTTCGTTCCTTCGGGGCGGCGAATGATCGCGGTTGATGCAGGAAATGCGCAGGAACTGCCGGAGCATCGTTGAATGGCGTGGATGTGGGTGCTCGCTGCTCGGCGTCGGCACGACCTCGCCTCCCATGTGCGTGCATGAGACGAGTGCCGCATCAGGCCGCGAATTCCGAAGGCCCGAACAGTCGTGCCGGAGGCATCAGGACGATGCCATGTGTTCCCAGGACGCGGAGTTCGGCTTCAAGTCCGAGCGACCATCACAACGAACCCCACGGCGCATCGAAGGGTGGATGTTCAGTCCTGGTTGTGATCTTCGGGTGAAACGCGCTCACGCTAGCCGCCGCAGGTTCCCCAGTATCCGAGCATGATGCCGAGATCGGGACTGTCGACGAAACCATTCCCATTCAGGTCCTCCGGGCAATCGCCTTCGCAGGCGCCCCAGCGTGCCAGAAGGCGTGCGAGGTCTTGGCCGTCGACCAGGCCATCCCCATTGAAGTCCGCCGGACATGCGGACTTGGGGCAGGCGATGATGCGGATGTTGTCGATGCGGACGTCGAAGTCGGTGAACCCGAACCCCCATCCCGGTTGGTAGGTGGTGAATGCGATCTCGTCGGCACTGGCGAGCACGCTTGCGAACGTGCGGTTCGCCGGCAATGCAGGTTCGTAGTCCGGGGGAGCCTCCCCTCCGGTTCCGCCCCATCCCTCGGGAAGTTCGCCGGAGGTCGTGTCGGTGATCGTGACCCCGAAGGTTCGCCAGTCATCCTCGGCGCCGACCCATTCGAAGAGGTACCACACCGAGACCCACAGGAGACCGGGGGGCACGTCGTCGTAGTCGCGGATCTCGAGCACCCATGGCCGAGTCACCGGAGTGCCGAAGAACTCGATCTCCTCGACCTTCAGATCGATTTCGATCGTCACCTGGTCGTGTGACAGGAGGGCCTGGTGGTGGTCGGCGTTCGTGTCGTTGTAGAACTCGATTCCGAAGTCGTTGAAGACGGTGTGCAGGTGGTGAGCCGGGTTGCCTCCGATCTTCTCGAGCTGCGTGGACCCGGTGGACCCGTTGGTACCGATCCAGCCCTGAAGCCCTTCACTGAACGTCACCACGTCCTCGTCGCAGGACTGGGCGGCGTGCGTGCCGACGGCGAGCGTCGTTGCGAGTAGGGTTCCGATCACGTGCGATATCGGCGACATGGTTTTGATTCTCCGGTGTCGAGTTCGAATGTCAATGGAGAACTCCGAGAGACTCGTGCCGAGAAGCGGAATCCGGCTCACGAAGCAACTTCCCACCACCAACGAGACAGCATCCAGCCCCTCGGCGCTTCGCGGGGTGGTGTCTCTTCCCGGCCCTGGTGTTCGAGTCAAAACACCCCCGAGAGGACTCGAACCTCTGACCTTCGCTTTAGGAAAGCGGCGCTCTATCCAGCTGAGTTACGGGGGCAGTCTTCGGCATCATAGTGCTTTCACGTGGCTCATCCTCGGGCGGGAGCGACCGTTGCGGAACGGGTTCCCGTATCCCGGAATTGGCGCCGCGGGGCCTTCATCGATACGCTCAGGCGATGCCGAGCCCCT
>JAACEA010000321.1 GCA_009936695.1 Planctomycetia bacterium | reverse complement strand
GGCTTCGGTCCGCTGGATTCGTCGTCGTCGCCTCGTGCGTCGACTGCTGCACGGATCCCCGGACTTCTCCAACCGTCGTCTCCGCGAGGCCGAGTTCTACATCACGCTCCTGGACGCGTTCTCCGTCGCAGGCTGTCCGAAGCCCGACTGGTCGCCGCCAAGAGCGCACCTCGACGTCGTCTCGTCCACACGTCCGGACGTCGCGGCCGCCGCGGCGCCGCTCATCGACCTCTTCTACGCGGTCCGTTACGGTGATCGTCGTCTCGATTCCGGCGAACGCCGATCGGTGGAGGCGGAGGCGGACCGCGTCCGTCGCATCGCGGAGGGTCCCTCGACGTGAACGGCCATGCGGATCATGATCAACGGCCCCATGACGAGGGTGAGACGCTCGCGCAGGCGCAGGGGATCGCGGCGCGACTGGTCGCGGGACCGGGGCGGGTGCTCGATCTCGGTTGCGGAACGGGTCGGGTGGGGGGCATGCTCGCCGCGGCGGGTCACGACGTGACCGGCGTCGATCGCGAGCCGGCCCATGAAGATCCCTTTCTCGAGGCGATCAAGGGGGCCGGACGGTTCGAGTGTCTCGACTTCACCGAGGCGGCCGGTCTTCAGGGGCTGCCGACCGGCCCCTTCGACGCGATCCTCCTGCTCGGGAACACCCTGACCACCGTTCGGTCGCCGGCGGTGCTTCGCGAGCTGTTCCTGGCGGTTGCGAGTCGGCTCGATCCGGAAGGCGTCTTCGTCTACGACGATTTCCCATTCGCCGGGTGGTCCGAGTTGACCACCGGCAACTGGGGTGACGGGGTCAGCGAGGACGGCTCGATGCAGATGCTGTGGGTGCCCGGTGAACCGGAGTTCGTGATGCGAACCGGGCCCGAGGTCGACGATCGGGATCTCGAACCCCGCCCCGACGAGCGTGTGCTTCGACTCTGGTCGATGTCGGAGTTGAACGACGCCGCGACCGGAGCGGGGCTCGCGAGGGGAGGGCACGATGCCACGGCATCCCTGGTCCTTCACGTCCACCGGGACGAGAAGCCCGGTATCGGACGCGCAGCCCGCTTCGACCACTGATTTCGACGAGTTCCTGCCGCTCGTTCGGATCATGCGGATCGGGAGTGCTAACCTTCCCGGGCGGATCCGAATCACGCTGGCCTTCGTATCTGTTTCTGGACGATGACCCGGGTGGTGAAGTCTCCATCGGATCCGTTCCGACCGGAGCGATCGTCCGTTCCGGGAAGGCCCCATCGCGGGCATCTGATCTCCGATCGAACAACAACACGTGAAAGCGAGCGTCCGGCGTGCCGGCATCACGAAGCAGAACGCATGATTGGCGAAAGCTCCTCCAGCAGATCTACGAGCGCGGCGGCGCGATCGAATTCGCGATCGCACACCCCGAACGCGGCGAGACGGATCCATCCCTCCACGCGACGGGGCCCGATCTCGTCTGGCGTGTGAAGGTGCAGAAGTTGACCGAAGAGGAGATCGGGGTGGAGTTCCCGGTCACCCTCGGCCGCGAAGTCGGTATCGACGTCGGGACGGAGCTCGTCGCCGCGATCGCCATCGGGCAGAACCGCTGGACCTTCCGAACGCACAACATGGGCGAAGTCGCCGGTGGGCCGGGGAGCCCCCGTGGGCTCCGATTGAAGATGCCCACCGAGGTCAGCCGCTCGAAGCGTCGACGAGTCCGGGTCGACACGCAGGGGGTCACCCTCCCGAGCGTCGAAATCTGGCCGCTGCTGGATCCCAAGTCCGTGATCCCGGGCGAGCGCGCGACGGAGCTGGCCTTCGATTCCTGGCGAAAGGGCGAGTCGGTCGACGCGGATGATCTCCTCTCCGACGCCGTGATGCCGGTGGTCGGTCCCAAGTTCACCGCCGATCTCGCCAACCTCGGCGGCGGAGGCGTCGGGCTCGTGGTCGATCACGAAAACGCCGCCGCGGTCGGACGGCATCGGATCTTCTGGCTGCGACTGTCGCTGAAACCCGACATCCCGGTTCCGCTCTGCGCCTCGGGCAAGGTCGTGCACACGCACATCGACTCGTCCCAGCGGACCTACGTCGGCATCGCGTTCGACTTCAGCTTCAACCCCGGACACGAGTCGCAGGTCGCCGACCTGATTCTCGAGTACATCGACCGGCAGCAGGAGCTCCAGCGGCAGGCTCGAGACCAGCGCGACGCCGGTCGAATCGGCTGACGTCGGAATCGGTCATCGATTCGTCGAAGCGAAGGACGCGTTTTCGATCGCGCGACGGAAGACCTCCGTCTTGTCGAGGCTCTCGAGAAACTCCGCTTCGGGATCCGACTCCGCGACGATGCCGCATCCGGCGAAGTAATCGAGGTGGCCGTCGAGTTCGTCGCATCCCTCCAGCGGCGTCCCGGTCGCGGTGATGGTCCGGATCGCGACGTTGAGCACCGCATAGCCGGAATCGTCGATCCAGCCCACGGCGCCGCAGTAGGGGCCTCGCCTGACGGGTTCGAGTTCGTCGATGATCCGCATCGCCTGGACCTTCGGGGCCCCCGTCACCGATCCCGGGGGGAACGCCGCGAGCACGAGATCCGCGATCCCGAGCTCCGGACGAAGCACGCCGGTGATCTCGGCCACCCCGTGATGCACCGTGGGATGGGACTCGATGGTCCGGGGCTGACTCACGCGGACGGAGCCGATCCGACAGACCCGTCCAAGATCGTTGCGCATCAGGTCGACGATCATGTGGAGCTCGGCGGCGTCCTTCTCGCTTCCTTGCAACTCCTCGATCGACCGGGAGGACGGTCGCGTCCCCTTGATGGGGCGGGTTCGGACCGCGACGCCGTCGGGACCGGGGGTCGTCTCGAGAAAGAGCTCGGGGCTCATCGAGACGATGGCGCGACCGGGTCCGCACTCGAGCATCGCGCCGTACCGTGGTGCCGCGGCCTCGAAGGCGAGGGCGGCAAGGCTGCGGACCGAGCCGCGGAAGCGGGAGCCGAACCGCTGCGCTAGGTTCACCTGGAAGCAGTCGCCGGCGTGGACGTGTTCGATCACCCGAGCGACGTCGCGTCGGTAGTCGACGTCACCCGGATCGGGGTGAAGACCGTGGACGACGGGATCGGGAAGGACCCTGGGTTCGAGATCGGGGACCCGGGCGGGATCGCCGCGGACTTCGGTGGAACCCCCGTGATGGAGCAGTCCACCTTCGCACCGTAGCAGGACCGCGTCGGGCCACTGGCGATCGTCGAGTGGCGGGGCCGGAGCGACGGCGGTCGGTTCGAGGTGTCGGAACAGATCGTAGCCCAGCACCACGAAATACCCCCGCCCGGTCGGGAGCGGTTCGGCGTCCGGATCCGGACCCGATGCCGGCCCTGCAAGTGTTCGGCGGAGGGTCTCGATGGTCTCCGGACCCCGGAGTTGGTGTTCCGAGACCGGTGATGCGGCGAATGAGAACCGTGCGAACGGGCTTTCACCATGCGATGCGAGCATCGCGAGGGGGCGGTCCCGGGGCCAGGCGGCGAGCAAGGCGGCGCTCGCGTCCGGGGCGCCGGGGATCGGGGTGGACGGGATGGTGGACGTTCGTGTCATGAATGGTGTTCAGGCTACCCGTTTCCTCCGTGACGCCTTCGCGTTTTTGGCGTTGCGACTACACTTCTCGATCCAATTACTTGTGGGCCGGCTCGACGCCGGACCGCGCAGCGACGGACCAAAATCCCGATGGCCACGACCAAGAAGACCTCACGCGCTCGCAAGACGACCTCCCCCAGCACCTCCTCCCGCAAGAAGGCGACGCCCCGGCGCAAGAGCGCAGCGACGTCGAAGCGGCCCGCGAAGATGGTCTACTTCTTCGGTGGCACCCGGACCGAAGGCAAGGCGTCGCAGAAGACGCTGCTCGGCGGCAAGGGTGCGAACCTCGCGGACATGACGTCGATCGGACTCCCGGTCCCCGCGGGCTTCACGATCACCACCAACAGCTGCGAGGCCTACTACGACGTGGGCGGTCGCTTCCCCGAGGGGCTCTCGGATCAGATCCGACGCAACGTGCGGAAGCTCGAGCAGGAGACCGGCAAGAAGTTCGGGTCGACCTCCGATCCGCTGCTGGTCTCGGTCCGCTCCGGTGCCGCGGTCTCCATGCCCGGGATGATGGACACGGTGCTCAACCTCGGTCTGAACGATCGATCCGTCGAAGGCCTCGCCACGCTGACCGGGAACGAGCGATTCGCCTGGGACGCCTATCGCCGCCTCATCAACATGTACGGCGACGTCGTCATGGGCGTCGACCATCATCACTTCGAAGCCGCGTTCGACAAGATCAAGCGAAACCTCGGCGTGACCGAGGACACCGACGTCCCGGCCGAGGGCCTTCGTGATCTCTGCACCGCCTACAAGGCGGTCTACAAGCAGCACGTCGGCGCCGAGTTCCCG